>NZ_MBST01000040.1:0-36645 GCF_001695865.1 Ensifer sp. LC384 | reverse complement strand
CGTTCCGTCGTAATCTGCCCGCAACGATATCGCCTTCGTCATGCCAAACCTCCGTTTGGCACAATGAGTCAGAATTTCTCTGATTTGGGAATCCCATCACGAGTCGGCGTCATTGCTCGTTGGTATTATTCGCTGCCTAGAAATCGGAATAAGGCAGCGTGCTTTCGGTGGGCTGTCAGATCATTTGTTTGGCAGGCGCTGGTTTTGGAGCTCGGTCTGGATCTGGACGTTGTATTGGTGCCAGACCCTGTCGCGGATTTCGGTCAGCAGTTCGAAGACGGCCAGGGCCTGTTCCGGTGTCCAGGTTGTCGGGATCTCGACGGACAAGGAGAGCGGCAACCCAGGTTTCGCGGGGGGCTTTCGTCATGGCCTTTGCGCCCTTCTCTGCTCGGTGCGCAGTTCCGATCGTTCGGTAGCCTCTTTGAGCCGGTAGGATTGGCCCTCGATGGCAATGACTTCGGCATTGTGGACGAGACGATCGACCATCGACACGACGCAGGCGGCGTTGGGAAAGACCTCGTGCCAGTCGGCAAAATTGCGATTGGTCGTGACGATGGTGCTCTTTGCCTCGTAGCGTCGGCTGATCAGCTCGAAGAGCAGATCGGCATGACGGTTGGTGTAGGAGAGATACTCATCTCAACTGCCCTGCTGCTGGGGGTGCGCCGGATAGCCGGCATCGGTGCTGGCGGCTGCGATGGTGTCGGGGTTCGTCTTGGTGTCATCGAAGGTGACGGTCGCGGGCTTATCTTCGAAGGATATCGCCACCGTCGTGACGCCGGGGACAGCGGCCATCGAGGTCTTCACGATGTAGGGACAGGAAGCGCAGGTCATGTTGTCGACCGCGAAGGTGACGGTGCGCTCGGCTGCGAAGGCTGCCGAGGCCGCCATGATCGAGCCGGTCAGTGTGAGCGCGCGCAGAAGCTTGTTCATTGGGCGGATCTCCTCTTGGGGTCAGGCGGAAAGCAGCAACGGGGCGACGTAGTCGAAGGCGAAGGCGGCGGCGACGAGCACGGTCGCGAACCAGAGCCCACCCTGAACAAGACGGCTGGGGATCGGGCGGGCGCAAGCGGCGGCGTCGGCGCAGGCTCGCCTCGGCTTCCAATGGACGAGATAGAAGCCATAGCCGATTATGCCGACCGTTCCCGTCACGAAGAGCGGCTTGTAAGGGGCGAGCGCCGTCAGATTGCCGATCCAGGCGCCGCCGATGCCGAGACTGAAAAGGATCAGCGGGACGATACAGCACGACGAGGCGGCGAGAGCACCCAGGATGCCACCGGCGGCGACGAGACGCTGCCGGCCGGCCTCGCTTCGGTCGGTTAGATTCTCAGCACTCGGCGTAATACTCGCCGTTCCAGGTCGCAATGCATCCAAATCGATCTCGCCTTCCTTGCTGAAATCCTATTCGCACCGTAATGTGCAGTCTGTAGGAACTACAGGGTCAAGAGGGAATTCTGCGATGGAAGATCACGCCGTGGTGAAGCGTCTGCAGCGGGCCGAGCTTGCGCGGCGGACAGGCTGCAATCTGGAGACCGTGCGCTATTACGAGAAGGTCGGCCTGCTGCCGGAGCCGCCGCGCACGGCGAGCGGCTATCGCAGCTATGACACCTCGCATGAACGGCGGCTCCGTTTCGTGCTGCGAGCACGCGAGCTCGGCTTCTCGCTCGATGAAATCCGCGAACTTCTGTCGTTTTGCATTTAACCGCAAGACCCCGATGACAATAGTTTCAACAAGATAGCCTGGCACTTAATTTGAGACTTGGCAGTTAATTTGAGATTGCCCCTTTGATTTTGGCACGTAATGTGAGATTCAACCCGTCGACGAAATAGACGGTGTTTCTGCATGAACGATCCATTGCCCGACGAGATTGATGAAGCGCTTTGGGATGAGGCGTGTCGACGAGCCGAGGCGATCCGAGGATTTCTGATGCGTCGATCTGGCAAGGTAGCAGCCGGGGATATGGCGCTGCTGGCTGCCGAACTCGAAGTCAGTCGGGCAACCGCATTCCGTCTTATCAAGCTATTTCGAAATGGGGGAACGGTAATGTCGCTGGTGGAGCGTAAACCCGGCCGGCCAGACGGCAGCCGAGTGCTCGACGACAAGCGAGAAGAGATCATTCGCACCACTATCAACCGGTATTACCTGAACAAGAACCGCCCCAGCATTTCTCAACTGGTTCGGGATGTACAAACGGGCTGCGTCTCGGCCGGGCTCAAGCCGCCACATCGTCGGACGATTGAAACTCGTCTCGAAGACATCGACCTGCAGAAGCGCGCCAAACGACGGGGCGAGACCGACGTCGTGAAGCGAACAACTGCTGTTCCAGGAATGCTCGCTGCCTCGCGTCCACTCCAGATCGTCCAAGTCGATCATACCAAAGCAGATATCTTTGTCGTCGACGAGGAAACGCGTCTGCCAATCGGGAGGCCTTGGCTAACTCTTGCGATGGACGTTTGCAGCCGGATGGTGACCGGGTTTTACCTCTCAATGGAAACCCCTTCCCGGCTGTCGACCAGCTTATGCTTGCTACACTCCGTCTTTGACAAATCACCTTGGTTGCGGGAGCGCGAGATCATCGAAGCGTGGCCCGTCGCCGGACTCCCAGAGACATTGCATGTCGATAACGGCAGCGACTTCAGGAGTCGTGCTTTCAAGAGGGGGTGTGAGGATGCCGGAATCGCGATCGACTGGCGACCGCCGGGTGAACCGCGCTTCGGCGGCCATATCGAACGGTTGATCGGCACCCAGATGGGAAAACTCCACTTGCTGCCGGGCACGACTTTCAGCAATCCGCAGGAGCTTGGCGAATACGACTCGAAGCGGCATTCAGCTTTGACTTTGCGGGAACTTGAGCGATACATCGCCCTCGACATTGTCGGCACCTACCATCAGTCGATTCACAGCAGTCTAGGCCGCCCGCCAATCGCAGTCTGGCGCGAGCACGAGGGTGAAATTCCACTCCGATTGCCGCACGACCGCATGCGTTTTTGGCTGGCATTCCTGCCCGAGCAGGAGCGCACACTGCAGCCAACCGGGATCCATCTCTTTGGACTGCGCTATTGGTCGGCAGCCCTAAGTGCCGACGTCGGGAGTGCTAATCGCCGACTGCTCGTCAAATACGACCCAAGGGATATGTCTCGTGTCTTCGTGCGGCGACCTTCGGGCAACTTCGTGGAAGCTCGCTACGCGGATCTCACCTTGGCCTCGGTAACGCTGCACGAAGCATTGGCTGCAAGGCGTACGCTGCTGGCGAAAGGGCGACGAGAGATCAACACCCGCACCATCGTTGGTACAGCCATTGAACAGCGCAAATTGGTGGATGCAGCAGTGAAGGCGACAGCGACCGCACGACGAGGCCGCACTGCCAGCACAAAAACGAAGGTGGATGACAGCGGGTGGGGCTCGCTTCGGGGGATCGACTCCAGCAAACCTGTGGCTTTCGATGAGGACACGGAGTGAGCGGGAATGAACACGGGAATCTCCCACCTGACTGTAACCGCCGCGGCACTGCTCGGTGAAGCGGACAAGCAGCGCATCCGCGCGATAAGATCACGTCGCTGGCTCGTCTATCCGCGTGCCAAGCAGGTACTAGATCGCCTTAACTTCTTGGTAGATCATCCACGCGGGACGCGAATGCCTTCCATCGCCCTATACGGCGACAGCGGAATGGGCAAAACAATGATCATGAAGCGTTTCCGTGACCAGCATCCGCCAAGCTTCAATTCGCTCACCGGCAGGCTGAAAACGCCTGTTCTCGCGATGGAGATGACCAGTCGGCCCGGCGAAAGACGGTTCTATGCCGAACTTCTGACCCTCCTCGGCGCACCACAGCGGCCGCGCGCCGATATCGCACAGATGGAGCAAAGTGCGTTGCGCATCATGGAAGCGATAGGCGTGCAAGTCCTAGTGATCGACGAGGTGCATAACATCCTCGCTGGAACATATCGCGAGCAACGCATCGTGCTCAATACGCTGCGTTTTCTGAGTAACCGCCTTCAGATCTCGCTCGTTTGCTTCGGGGTCAATGACGCGCGTGAGGCCATTGGTGGCGATGTACAACTGGCGCGCCGCTTCGAACAGTTCACGCTGAGCCGCTGGGCTGCAAACGAGCAGTTCGAAATCTTGGTCGCCTTGGTGCTGCGCAACACGCCATTGCGTTACCCATCTGTGTTAACCGCAAAATCACTGCGACGGATACTGCAGATCACCGAGGGCATCACAGCCAACATCTTCCACATGATCAACTCCCTGGCTATCGAGGCAATCGAAAGCGGAAAAGAGCGCATTACCGATGAAGCCATTGAAAATTGGGAACCGGAATTTGACGCCGAAGCAGCGTTCGCATGACGGGGATATACGCACGACAATTGCCGGTAAGGTTCCCTCCCTGCACCGATGAACTTTTGTCGTCGTGGATCATTCGGCACGCCGCATTTTACGCCATCTCTCCCTCGGCCATGCTTCGGCATTGCCTTCCCGAGGTGCTGTCATTGCGCACGGCCGATTTAGATCTCACCGAAGGTCAGGTCGACCGCATAGCCTCCATGTTCTCGGTCGATACGGCCACGGTCCACCGCATGTCTTTCGCGAATATTCCGCAATCGTCACGGCGACTGATTGCCGGCAAGCCTCGGCAATCATGCAGCAGCTGTCTCCGAATTGTCGACGGGTCGCACATCATTCTTCGAAGCCAACTTCTCGGCTGGCGGATCACCTGCCCGCTTTGCGGAGGTCGCCTTCAAACCATTGGCGGGCGTGACCGCCCCTCTCCTTTCAGCGGCTACCACCATGCTGCGCTGATAGGAGAAGCGATGCTTAACGACGAGGCCGAGCATGGTATCCAAAACTGGTTATCGCCAAGTGAGATCGCCCGCCTCCTGCTGATGCGGCGCGTTCCAAAGTCGCTCCCCGATCGCTACGAACCGTCAAGCTACAGAGTGCTCGGCGTCATCATTCCTGATCTCGATGACGTCCTAAAGATGGAAACTAGGGAACTTCCGACGCCAGCAAGTCCGATTTTGCAGCTGCACTTGCGGCCAGCTCTTTTAGCGGGTGTGGCCATCGTCCAGCGAGCTGGGCCGGAGATGCTTTCCATGCTGCGTGGCCATATGATGGGTGAGAATAAAGCCCGCTTCGGCAACGCGATAGAAGAGATGGTGGACTGCGGGCGCCATTCCCGGAGGTCTTCGCAGTTGCACTTAATTTGAGATTCTCAGCCCACGCAATCTCAAATTAAATGCCAACCAAGAAGAAACGGCCGCATTCTTACGTTTAAGTGCCAAACGACAGCCCCTGATTCGGCTCGATCGATTTGAGTGCCAGCTTGAAGATCGTCGACTTGCCGGAGCCGGTCTCGCCCACAAGGAAAGTGATCGCGCCGCGTTCGGCCGTAAAGCTAACATCATTTATGCCACGCCCGTTACCATAGGTGTAGCCGACCCCCTCGGCGATGATGCGCCCTTCGGTCGGCACGAATGTCGGTGAGTGGGTGATCTGCCGCTCTTCGGGGTCGGCCCACATGGTTGCCAGCGGCACGAGTGCCACGCGCGAGCGCACCACGTCATCGATGGCGTGAGCGATCATCTCAAAGGGCATGTTGAGCTGAAGCAGGAGCGTGTTGAACAGCACGATGTCGCCGACGGTCAGGGCACCGGCCTCATAGCGCGGCAGCAACATGAGGAAGGTGACGGCGAACTGGACAGTGAGCCCAAGCCCGAGCACGGCGATGTACCCGACACGCTGCAGCACATAGGCACGCCAATTGTCGCGCACTTCCTCTGCCTTGGCCGTGAAGCGCCGGCTCATCCATCCATGGCTGCCGAAATGTCTGAGCGTGTCCATGGCATTCATCGCATTGCCGACGAAGCGGGCATTCTCCTGGCCAGCCTCTATCGCCTTGTCGAGGAAGACACAGGCGCGCCGAGTAGAAATCAGCGTCAGCGTCACGGCAGCGGCACAACGAACGCAACCACCTCGGCATTGATGAGCGTGCCGAGGGTGATGAGCGTCAAAAGGATCTGTGTCGCGCCGGGGATGAAGACGATGAGTCCCAGTTGCACCAGTGTTGTGAGCGCGCCGCGCCCGCGTGTGCTCGCGTTCTGGATCTCCGCCGGATTGTGCTCGACGAAGAATGCGCTGGTCTTCCTCAGGATGCGCTCAAAGAACCGCGTGCTGCTGATAAAGCCGAGATTCTCGGCGCTCATGAACGAGAGGTACTGCATCATGTGCTGCAGCGCCGAGGCGATGCCGAGGAGCACGCCATAGGCGACGAACCCCCAGGCCAGGGTGGCAACCGCGCCCTCCCGCGGCAACCCGTCGACGAGCCGAGAGAAGAGATAGGGCGCAGCGACGCTCGCGACACTGGAGAAGAAGACGACCACAGCGACCAGGAGCAGCATCCAGCGGTCGGATTTCCAGTAAGCACGGAGGATTTCGGAGATCGGAGCGAGAACGGCAGGCTTGGTCGTCGGGCGGCACTCATTGCGTTCTGGAGACGGCGCAGCCGACCGCTGCAACGACGCCGGCAGTGCGTGTCTCGATGGGAATGGAACACGTGCTCCCGCCCGGGTGGACTACGCGGAGCCTTGGGAGTGATTGATTCGGACTATCGCCCGGATTTGTTACCGTTGATAGGTCTGCCTTGCCTATATTGGGGGGCGCAATTTCAACCCCTCGCTATCGTGCTTCTGCAGCGAGCACCGCATCGGTGACGGCAAGGTCGTGCTCGAAGCTACGGTCAGGCTGAATGCCTTGCCTCTCCAGATCGGACCGATAGCCGCGCACGGCCTCGGCGGGTGTGGCATTGCGATCCGCCACGGCCCGCATCCAGACGATCAGCGACGGCTGGTGCTCGGCGAGATTAACCTTGCGACCAAAGATGGCAAGTCGTGCGCCGAAGCGCTCTGCCTGGGCGATGATCTCGAATGTGTCGCGATGCGTGCCGCCGCCGCCGCCCATGACACCGACGACGACGGAACTATCGTGACCGGCAAGCTCTTCCAGCGGCCCCGGACCGTTGTAGACCACCTTCAGGAATTCGGGCCGCTCTTCCTTCACTAGGCTTGCAAGCGCGCGAACCGTGCAATCGTTGACGAAGGCGCCCATCTCGGCGGCCGAGAAGCCGGTGTCAGTGTTGGGATTGAAGATTTCGAGGAAGTGCTTTTTGCCCGCCGCGCGCGCATCGACGCGAAACGCGGCATAGGCATTGAGTGTTGCGACGTCGCGTTCCGCGTCGTTGTTGAATGTCATGGAATACAGGCAAAGGTCGGCTTTCGCCCTTGCAAGATCGGCGCCGCGATAGGGGACCGAAGGTGTCTTATGATATTGTCCGCCCCGGATGTTCAGCCAGAGGTCCGAAGTGTCGTTGGCGCGGAACGCCGGCATGATGGCGCTGTCCTTGAACATGCCCCGATCCTGCAAAACCTCAATGTTTGAAGTTGAAGCCAGCAGGATATCGATGACATCTTGCTCAACCAGCCTGACCATCTCCTCGAGAAATTCGTCACGCGATCGGTTGCCGATGATGCGCCGTTGGGCGTCGCGCCGGCGACCGGTCGTCAGAATGCCGCCGGCGAGATCCGGATCCTTGGCGTCTGCCAGGATGAAATCGCCAGGCCGGTAGTCGCCATTGCGGATCCGCTCGATCTTCCGCTCGTAGCGCGTCGAAACCATTTCACTCTCCCTTAGATCACCGCCACGCCGTGCAGGCGCTGCATCTGGTCGCGCACATCCTGGATCTCGCGCGCCATGTCCGCTTCGCTCCAGCCGAGTGCCTCCGCCGCAAGCGCTGCGGTTGCCGTCAACAGCCGCAACGTCAGGCGACCGGTGATCGCCAGCGTGGTACGCCGAAGCACAACATCGGAAAGACGCCCGACCTGTTCCATCCTGACGATGTAGTCGATCTCGCCCGTCGTGTAGTCCGGCGCGTCCGGTAGCGGCGTGGCGGCGTTTCGCTCCGCGATGTGGTGTGCGACGATACGAGCGGTCGTCCCATAGCGGTTGAAGAGCAGGCCGACCGTCTCGGTGTCGAGGCCGGTCTGTTTCGCAACTTCGGCGATATGGGACTGGCGCGCCGCTGCATCCGCTGGAAAACCGCGGCCGCCGCCGATTGCAAGATCCTGGGTGGAGACCTGCCGCTGCGATCCGAACCGCGCCAGCACCATATCGGCAACCTCTTCGGCAAAGCCGCGGAACGTCGTCCACTTGCCGCCGACCAACGAAAGCACCGGGAACGGCCGGTCGCCGGCGGGCTCAAGGATCGGCGTAGCATGATCGCGGCTGATTAGCCCGGGATCCTTCGCGTCCGAAGCTGGAAGCGGGCGGATGCCGCTATAGGTGTAAACGATCTGGTCACGTTCGAATTTCAGCCCTGGGAAGAGGCTGCGCATGCTTTCCAGCAGGTACTCGATCTCACTGTCCTCGCAGCGGACATTGTCTGGATCGGCAGCCTTAATGTCGGTCGAGCCGATCATGGCGCGGCCGAGATACTCGTATACGAGGCAGATGCGCCCATCATCGGCTTCGAAATACATCATGCGGCCCTTAAGTTCCCTCAGCAGCGCATCGTGGCGCAGCAGGATATGTGAGCCCTTCGTGCCGCCGATCATGCGGGAGGGTTCGCCGAGCTCCCCATTGACCGCATCGATCCACGGACCTGCGGCATTGACGACAATACGTGGGCGAACCGCAATCCTGGCGCCGTTCAGGATGCTGGAAATTTCCAGCATGCCGCCGTTGCGCCGCTCAAGCCGCGCATAGTTGATCGCCGCCGAGCGCCGGTTGTCGGCCAGACCATCGCGGATGAGTTCCAGCACCAGGCGTTCTGGGTGAGTGATGGTGGCGTCGTAGTAGGTGCCTGTCGCGACAATCGCTGGGGTCAACGCCGGCATTTCACGCAGCGACCTTGCCTTGCCCGCCATGCTGTGGCGCGGCATGACGCGATGACGAGACCCGTAGAAGTCATACATCATCAGGCCGGTCTTAATCAGCAACGCGCCCCGGCTGCGCGGTGCGCCCTTCGCGCCGAAGAGGGTACGCAATGCCGCCATCGTACCCTTCGCCCAGGAAAAGATGGGAATGAGGGTCGGCAGCGGCTTGACGTAGTGCGGTGCATTTTTGAGCAACAGGTTGCGCTCGAGCGTCGACTGAGCGACCAGGCGTAGTTCGCCGGTCTCGAGATACTTCAGACCGCCGTGAATGAGGCGGGAGGGTGCCGCGCTGGTGCCGGACGCATAATCAGCCTTGTCGACGATAAGGCACGAAAGGCCCTGCGCGCACAGATCGCGAAAGAGGCCCGCGCCATTCACGCCGGCGCCGAGGATCACCACGTCGACTTCCTCACGCGCGGCAATCGCTTTCATCCTGTCGTCGATGCCGCCGGGCCATACGACCCGGGCCGATACGTCTGCGTCAGTCATGTGTTTTGGTTGCCTTGATGATCTGGAGATTGACGCCAGCCTCTAGGAGGCGGCGGCGATGGTCGTCGTTGATGCCGTCCGTCGTGAGCACGACATCGAAATCGGTGAGATCGGCGAGCACATTCAGAGCGACCCTGCCGAACTTGGAATGATCGAGGAGCAGGATGCGGCGGCTTGAAGAGGCCATCATGGCTTGCTTCACCTTGGTCACAGCCGCGTCCTGGATGAACGCGGTCACGCCATCCACGGCCGACGCCGAACAGAAGAGCACGTTCGCTCGCAGGCTCGCGATCGCCTTCTCGCAGGTAATACCGATATAGGCATTGTAGGTGCGATGGTACCTGCCGCCGAGGCAGATCAATTCGACGTCGTCGATGTCGATGAGCTTGCTCGCTGAAACATAGCTGTTGGTGATGACCGTCAGCGGACGAGCCACCGGCAAAAGCGGGGCCAATGCCGAGGCAGTGCTGGAATCATCGAGCATGATCGCCTGCCCGGGCTCGACATAAGCCATTGCGGCCTTCGCCAGAGTTTCCTTTTCCACTTTTCCGACAGTGTCGCGATAGCGAAAGGCGCTTTCATAGAGCCCGGACGGCTGCACCGTCACCATGCCGTGTAGCTTGCGAAGGATACCCTGCTGGGCAAGCTGATCGATGTGGCGGTGGATCGTCATGCGTGACACACCGAAATGCTCGACAAGATCCTCAATCCGGGCCTGCCCGGCGCGCATGATGTATTCCGCGATTTCTTCCCGTCGTTCGCCCGGCTTCATGTTGCCCTCTTTTCTCTAGACCGCCTGGCCAGTTCCTCGATGGCGTGCCAGTGCGGCGTCATTGCCTCTGCAAGTTGTCTATAGAGATTGAAACGATCGGCAAGAGCGGCGCCCCGAACGGGATCAGGTTCGTGGCGGCGCAGGATTGTGGTGGTTTTGCGTGCCCCTTCCTGGGAAGTGTCGTAGAGGCCGATGGCAGCGCCGGCGGTCAACGCAGCACCCCAGGCGGCGGCCTCGTCGGCCGAGGAGACCAGGACCGGCAAACCGATGGCGTCGGCGAACATCTGCGAAAGCGCTGGATTGCGTGCACCGCCCCCGGAGATGCGCACGTCGCGGATAGGCATCGCCGAGCGCAGATCTTCGATGTGGGTCTTGTGGTTGAAAACGATGCCTTCGAGCACGGCTTTCAGCATGTCGCCCCTGTCGTGCCAGCCGTGGACGCCGAAGAAGCCGGCGCTGGCGCCGCTGCCGAATGGCGAGCCGAACAGGAAGGGATGGAACACGATGTCGGACGGTCGTTCGAAGGCGCGGTCCAACTCGGGGCGCAGAAGATCGTGCACGCCGCAACCTTCTCGTTCCGCCTGCTCCAGCTCGGCGCGGCAAAAATTGTCGAGGAACCAATCGTAGTTCGCCGTCGAGGCCGGCGAGATCGCCATATTGTTCCACTGCCCGGCGTCGATGGCGTTGCGGCAGTACCAGCGCGCATCAGGCAACGGCCGATCGGTGACGATCTCGTTGATCGAATAGGTACCAGCAACGATGGAAAGGCTTTGCGGTTGGTGCCCACCGATGCCGAGGGCCGAGGCGGTGACGTCATGCAGTCCGCAGGCGACTGGCGTGCCTTCGGCGAGCCCAGTCAGCTCCGCGGCCTCGCGTGTGATGCCGCCGACGATGGAGGCCGACGCGGAGACGACGGGCAAGGCTTGCCAGAGTTCCTCCAGCCCGAAGATCGAAAGCGCCTGGCGATCGAACTCCTGTGTCATGACATTGGTGAACGAGGTGCTGGCTTCGGTGCGGTCCGTGCCGATGGTCCCGGAAAGGCAGAAGCGCAACCAGTCCTTGCAGGCGAAGACGTGACCGATAGCGGCATAGCGCTCAGGCTGGTGGCGCTTGATCCAGGCCAAGATCGCCGATGGCGCGGACGCATGCGGCAACTGCCCAGTCAGTTCGATGGCGCGGCCGGCAACATCGCTCGTGTTCCATTCGTCCGAAAGCGCGCCAGCGCGGCTATCGAGTGACAGAATACCGGGACCGAGCGGCCGGCAGGCCCGGTCAAGCAGGTAGAGGCCGTCACCATGCGCGGTGGCGGCAACAGCTTTGATCTCCGATGCGGCCCGTCCGCACAGCTGAACGGCCTCGCGGATCGCCTCCGCCGTCGCCCGCCAGAGTTCCAGCGGATCGCGTTCGACCCAGCGCGGATGCGGCAGGGACTGCGCGACGCGGCGGCGGGCGACCGCAAGCGGCGTGCCCTCGAGATCGAAGACAACCGCCTTGGTTACCGTCAGTCCGTTGTCAATTCCCAGCAAGCAGGTCATCGCCTTTCCCCGTCACATCTTGCTGGCGCGAAGGGCGAAGCGATCCTGCAGGCTGGCGAGGTAGATGGCGAGCAGCAGGACGCAACCGAAGACCATCTGGCGGATCGATGGTTCGATGCCGGTGAGGTTCATCAGGTTTTCGATGATCGCGATGACGATGACCGCGCCGAAGACGCCCGATAACCTGCCGACGCCGCCGTTGAGGCTCGTTCCGCCGAGGATGGTGCCGGCAAAGACCATCAAGATGTCGCCTTCGCCAAGGTCGGCAACGACCGACTGCAGGCGGCCGACTTCGAGCAAACCGCCGATGGCGGCAGCAAGACCCGCGATGCCGAAGCAGAGGATCTTCGTGCGCTGAACCTTGACGCCGGCAAGGAACGCAGCCTCCTCGTTGTTGCCGATCGCATAGATTTCCTTGCCGATGCGATGACGCTCCATAAAGATGTAGGCGACGAAATAGAGCAGCAACCAGACGAAAATCGCGACCGGAATACCGAACCAGCGGGCTTCGCCGAGATACGTATATTCTGGCGGCAGGTAGTAGACGCCCTCCGGGATGAGGAAGACGACAGCACCGCGCATGACAAGCAGTGTGGCGAGCGTTACGAGGAACGCGTTCACCCGTAGCGTCACTGCGAACAGGCCAGCGGCAAGACCGACCGCAAGGCCGACCAACGGCGTCAGGATCACGGCCACGACTGGCACGACCAGTGCTGGCAGCCACGTCTGCATCGCCATGATCGCAATCGTCGGCGCGAAGGCGAAGCTCGATTCCAGCGACAGATCGACCTCCTTGATGAGAAGCACGAGGAACAGGCCAAGCACCATGCAGCCCAATGGTGCCGCCGCCCACATGACGTTCATGAGGTTCTGCGCGGAGGCGAAGCCGGGGATCGTCAGGCCGACAGCGACTAGGACAGCAAGGAGAATCCAGATCAAATGGCGCTCCATGAGGCGTGAAAATATACGGACGGTACTGGAGGACATGGATCAGACTCCTTGAATGGTCTTGTAGAGCGCGCTGACGTTGAAGTTTTCGTCGCCACGGTTGATGACCGTGATGATGCGGCCCCGAAAGAAGACATAGATGCGGTCACAGACGGTAATCATCTCGTCCTCGCTCTCCGTGAGCACGATCACCGCGCTCGACTTGGAGAGATCAGTGCGGATCGCACGCAGGATTTCGGGCTTTGCAGCCATATCGACCCCGCGCGTCGGCTCGTTGAGGATCAGAAGCTTCGGGGCGGCCAGAGTGAGGCGCCCAATCAAAACTTTCTGTTTGTTGCCGCCCGATAGGCCGCCCATGCCAACCTGCGGTCCAGCGGCCTTCACTTTGAACTCAGCGATCTTTGCAGCCGTCGCTGCGTAGGCACGCTGGTTGTCGATGAGCCCGAGAGCGTTGCTGACCTGCTTATAGCTGGAGATGAGGGTGTTTTCCGCGATCGAGCGGCCTTGGATCACCGCCTGCCTCTCCCGGTGCTTTGGAAGAAGCGCGATACCGTGCTTCATGGCGTCACCGGGCGAGGCTAGGTTGAGACGGACGCCGTTCATACTGAACTCGCCGCGATCGATTGTGCCGAGGCCAAAGAGAGCCTCAACGGCTTCGTCCTTGCCGGAGCCGTCGAGGCCGGCGAAACCGACGACGTCACCGGTACCGAGCTCTAGGGTGACGTCCCCGAAGACGCCGTTGCGCGTGAGATTGCGGATGCTGGCGACGGGGCGCGACTGGGAGAACGGGATCGCCCGCTGCAGACCCTGCAAATCGGTAACCGGCACATCGCCGACGATCCAGTCGGCCAGTTCCTTGCCCGTGGTTTTGTCGACATCGAGCGTGGCGACGGCACGGGCATCGCGCATCACGGTCACCCGGTCGCAGAACTCCATGATCTCGGAGACATGGTGCGAAATCAGTGTGTAGGAGCGCTCGGGATACTTCTGTATCAATTCACGCAGCAATCCGAGCAGCATGTTCTTTCGGTCACGCGACAAGGACGCGGTGATTTCGTCGAGGAGGATGACTTTCGATTCATCGATGAACTGCGCCTTAGCGAACGCCAGCAGCTGCTGCGTCTCAATCGGCAATTGCGCCATCATCATTTCTGGGTCGATATCGAGGCCGACCGACTTCGCGACTTCCTGCGCTTTACGCTGCATGTCCGCGCGACGGATGAAGCCGAAGCTTCTTGCCATCGGGCGCCCCATGAACATGTTGTCGACGACGGAGAGGCGCGGCGCGAACTTTGGTTCCTGCGGTACAAGCGAGACACCAAGATGGTGCGCCCGAACCGGATTGTAATGATGGATTTCGACGGAGTGGCCGTTGATCTCGATCTGGCCTTCGGTCGCCTTCTGGGCGCCCGATATCAGGCTCATCAGCACGGATTTTCCGGCGCCGTTACGCCCGATGATGCCGTGGATCTCGCCTCGACGCACCGAAAGGTTGACGTTGGAAACCGCCGTCAGGCCTGGATAGGTCTTTGTCAGGTCGGTAAGGCGGTATGACGGTGCGTCACCTTGCTGGCTCGTTGAAACATTGTCGGTCATGAACTCTGTCCTGCGTTCGTCCCCACTTCGATGTCGGCCATGGAGATGACCGAAGCTAGATCCGGCGGACTGGGCAATCGCTGCCCGTTACAGATGTAGTCCGCCGCTCACGACGGCCCTCGCCGCCTGCCGTTGGCAGGCGGCCGGTCCATTGGCAGGAGGGCTAATTTGCGGCTTTCATCTGGTTCGCCCAGTTGCGCGGGTCGCTGGCAGGAACGTCCTCCGGCACCGAATAGGCCTGGGTCTTGTACCAATCCCCTTCGAATTCGGTCGACGGCTGGATTTCTACCGGGGCCCAGATCTCTTCGCCTTCGATCGGGTAGGTCGTCGCCGCATCGGATTTCTCCAGAAGCTTGCCGCTCTTCATCATTTCGTAGAGCAGTCGCATCGAGATGATTCCCTCGCCGGTCGCCGGCTGAACGGAAACGTGAGTGAGATCACCCTTCTCCACGGCCGCCAGTTCCGGCGCAGTTCCGTCGACGGTCGCAACCGGAATGTGGGCCGGATCGTCTGCTTTCTTCAACATGCCCTGCGCTGCGAAGGCAGGAAGAGCCCCGCCGATGCCCATGGTGCCGTCGATGCTGGCAACAGCCAGAATCTTCTCCTTGCCGTACCGCGATATCAGGTCGTCAACCGCTTTGCGTGCCTTGCTACCATCGCACCCGGCTTCCCGGGTCTCGATCTTGATGTTCGGGTTTTCGGCCACGAGTGGATCAAAGACGGAATGATAGCCGGCGCTGCGGCCGATATCGAACGAGGCCGTGATGATGCAGCGCAGTTCGACGATGACGCCTTCCTGTTTGCGCCAGTCGGCACCACGATGCTTGTCAAGCCAGCCGACGATCGCTTCGCCGCCCTTGCGGCCCGCCGCCTGGTTGTCGAAGGCGACGAACGTCGCGCTGGCCTTGGGAACATGAGCGTTGCTGACGACAACGGGAATGCCTTTTTCGCGCAACTCGTTGACGGTCTTGATCATCGCCTCGCCGCGCCACGGCACGAGAAGGACACCATCGACGCCACGGGCGATCTGCGCGTCAAGTGCGTTGCGCTGTGCGCTCACGTCATTGGCGCCGAAGACGCTGAATTCGATGGACACGCCATCCTTTTTCTCGATGCGTTGCTTCTCGATCTCCTGGCCGAGCTGAACGCCATTGAAATAGATATCATTCGGCTCCCAGCGGATGACGGCGACGCGGTAATTGTCCTTCGCGAGGGCTGCGGCGGACATGGAAAGGCCAACTGCCAGGGCCGTCAGCCCCGACATTACAATCTTCATCTTCATGGATTCTCCTCCAAATGCGCGGTTTCCTCCGAACGCAAATGTAACATACAGATGTGTGATTATATCGTCAATAGATGATATATAAATCGATTTGTATCAGAATCATGCTCGAAACCGCGAAATCCGGCGAAGCCTGCTTCAGGGCATCCGCCAGCGCGAATCATGTACGTGCTCGGCTGAGCTATTCAGTTAGTGTCGGACGGGAGATACACCTTCGAGATCCTCGATCAGGCCCACACTGCTTTGCCCGTTCCGCTGGGAGCGGGAAAAAGGTGGGGGTCACAGGGCGAGATTGAGTTCGGCTTGTTTCAAGCGACCGTCGGCGACGGCTGCTCGGACTTGAAGAATCTTGTGAGCACCGGCCGGAGACCAACGCATCTGACGCTTCTTGTTCATACGGGCGTTGACGAGGCTGTTGGCAGCGGATTCGGCTTGTGAACTGGAGATGGGTTGACCCGAGCGATATAGGCGACCGTAGTCGACCATCGAAGTCCTCTTCTGGATCAGATAGGTATGCAGATTGCTCACCAGTTGGAGGAAGCGCTTCAGCTTGATGTTGGCTTCGGACATCTGCACGTGATCCCCCAATTGACGAAGCATGGCTCTCACAGCTTTTGTCGCCTCCCTGATGTACCCATTCCAGAGGAGATGTCGCAGCCGTGGCATATGAAGCGCCGACTCCCGGAGATAGAGGCTCCAGTTCCCGAAGTTTTCGATCCCGCCCCATGCCTGTTCGATGTGACGAAGCCGCAACGATAGATGGAACCAGTCGAGAATGTGGGTGATGGGCCCCCTGGTGGCACTCATGACGATGCCTCGTAGCCCGACGTCTCCGTCACTGAAAACAGTGACGTCGGTGCCCGGCATCCACCCCTGAGCCCGGAGCGCGGCACGAACAATTTCGTGCTTGCCGGCAACGACATGGGGCGAGGCAGCGAACTGACGCGGTCGTCGACCCTTGGCGACGATGCGCCCCATTGCGATCTCGAAATGGCGACCCTGGTATCCTGGAACCGCCCGAATGTAGGCACCATCGATGAATACGGAAAGCGGTGCCGCGCCGGCGCGGCTCATGCGGTGCGGGCTTGCCAGGTCCCATTTCTCGATCTGATCCGCGACCTTCGCGAGCCGGTTGCTCATGGTGCGATGATTGTGTGGTCGCGCTGCTGGAACGAAAAGGTCGAGGATGCGGGCCGCTTCTCGAAATGACAGCCGTGAGCCGAGTTCAGCCTGAATACGTTCCAGTTGCGGTGTCGCCCTCCCCATCAACAAGGCATCCGTCCTTCCTTTGCGGGAACTTGCCGTTGCGCCACATGCACATCTGCCAAAGCGAGGAACGCGTACACGACAAATGCCGAAGAGCGAGTCGACCGTGCGCGATCGGTAGTCATGGATGCCGCGAAGACGACCGCATTCCAAACATTTCCGGTCCATCTGGCCGGCCTGGTCTGCCTGAAATTGCGTAAGTTCCTTCTGCAGTCGACTTTGCACGCCCTTGCTTTCATCGAGCGTGAGGCCGAAATCTTGAAACTGTGCATCGTCGGCATTGCGCATGATGCTCATGATTTCCCGTCGTTGACGTGCACCATCAGCGTCAACCAGTTCCACCCAGATATTCATCCTCAACTTCGCGGTCACCGAACAGCCCTTCTCCGACAAAAGGGCCGGCTACCCGAAATTCCTTACCCCCACCTTTTTCCCGCTCCCCATCGAGATCGCCAAGCTCAACGAGCAGATGGCCGACACGACGATGATCTACGTGACGCACGACCAGGTGGAGGCGATGACGCTCGCCGACCGCATCGTCGTGCTCTCGGCCGGCCATATCGAGCAGGTCGGCCCGCCGCTGAAACTCTACGAGCGCCCGGCCAATCTCTTCGTCGCCCGCTTCATAGGCTCGCCGGCCATGAACATCATCCCGGCCAAGATCACCGCGGCGGGTGCTGAGACCGAGCTGGAACTGACGGGCGGCCGCACCTCCAGCGTCGATATCCCGACGGCGGCGTCCGAAGTCGGCAAGACGGCAAGCTTCGGCGTGCGGCCGGAGGATCTGCAGATCACGACGGGCGAGGATTTCCTCTTCGAGGGCACGGTGTCGATCGTCGAGGCACTCGGCGAAGTGACGCTGCTCTATATCGACGGCCTCGTGCAGGGCGAGCCGATCATCGCGAAAATCCCGGGGATCCTCGAGGTCAAGCGCAGCGACAAGGTGCGTTTCACGGCCGACAAGGCTAAGCTCCACCTCTTCGACGAGGCAGGCAAGACCTATCGCTCGTTCCCTGTTTGAGGCATGTATAGCGGCGATAAACTCAGCCTGCTACCGAGAGTGAGACGCGGAACTTGAACAATCGAGAGCGCTCGATATGATCTTCGACTACTGCGTCATTGGGGGCGGCATCGTCAGCCTGGCGACGGCCATGCGGCTTCTCGAGACCATGCCGGGCATCAGTCTCCTTCTGCTGGAAAAAGAAGACCGGCTTGCACAGCATCAGACCGGTCACAACAGCGGGTCATCCATGCCGGCATCTACTATCCGCCGGGCAGCCTGAAGGCGGAGCTTTGCCGGAAAGGTGAGAGCGGCGGTGCAAAATTAGTCCACGGTAGCGGCGGGATTGTCCCGCTTCGGGCGGCGTAAAAGCCGGCCACCTATTTCCCTTCTGCGACGACTGCAGGAGGATTGGGGATCTACACCGTGGAATTGTATCTGAAGGTCCGCCTGGCTTGTTCGGAGGGGATGAGCCGGCGTCAGGCTGCAAAGCATTTCAACATATCGCGCGACAGCGTGGCCAAGATGCTGTCGTATTCGACACCGCCCGGCTATCAGCGCCGGTCACCGATCCGGCGGCCGAAGCTGGATGCGTTTGTTTCGACGATCGATCACTGGCTTGATGAGGACATGAAGGTGCCGCGCAAGCAGCGTCATACGGCCAAGCGGGTGTTCGACCGACTTCGTGACGAATGCGGGTTCACCGGCGGCTACACGATCATCAAGGACTACATGCGCGAGCGGGATCAGCGTCGCCAGGAGGTGTTCGTGCCGCTGGCGCATCCGCCAGGACATGCGCAGGCCGATTTCGGCGAGGCGATGGTGGTGATCGGCGGCGTGGAGCGCAAGGCCCACTTCTTCGTGCTCGACCTGCCGCACAGCGACGGCTGCTATGTGCGGGCTTATCCAGCAGCCGTGTCGGAGGCATGGGTAGACGGCCATGTCCATGCGTTCGCCTTCGTCGGCGCGGTGCCGCAGTCGATTGTCTACGACAACGACCGATGCCTGGTGGCGAAGATCATGGCCGACGGCACCCGCAAGCGCGCGACGCTGTTCAGCGGTTTCCTATCCCACTCTGATCCGGGACCGCTATGGCCATCCCGGCAAGGTCAACGACAAGGGGAACGTCGAGGGTCTCGTCGGCTATGCCCGACGCAACTTCATGGTGCCGTTCCCGCAGTTTGCGACATGGGAGGCGTTCAATACCTGGCTGGAAGAGCAATGCCGCAAGCGCCAGCGCGACAGGCTGCGGGGCGAGAACGAGACGATCGGCGAGCGGCTGCAACGCGATCTTGCTGCCATGCGCGTGTTACCGCCGTCGCCTTTCGATGCCTGCGACCAGGCCAACGTCAAGGTAACGGCCCAGTCACTGGTCCGCTACAAGACCAACGACTACTCCGTCCCGGTCGCCTACGGCCATCAGGATGTCTGGGTCCGAGGCTATGTCGATGAGGTGGTGATCGGCTGCCGCGGCGAGATCATCGTTTGCAGGCGTTTGCCTTGGATTCGCAACGCTTGCCTGGAGAGTACGGACGATCGAGATTGGAGCAGCCTGAGCCTTCCCCATCAAGGCGCCAAGCTCCGCCATCGGCTGATTCGAGGCGCGAGTATTTGTCTGCGATCCAAGGTTTGTCGCTTGCTGGACACTAACGATAATTTCACTGTCATTCCCAGCACCATCAAATGCCCGTGAGGCCGCCCTGCGCGTGTAACAAGCCATCACCGAGAAAGCGAATACTGAATGATCGCAAGATCACGGCGGCCAACGAACCGTGCTCTCCAACAGAGCAACCAAGGGGGCCGCTTGCTAAACGCACCTAGGAGTTAGCAGTATGAGTATGTTTCTGAAAACATCGCTTGCCGCATTGGCCCTTTCATTCGCAGTTGCTGGCGTTGCCACGCCGGCCTTTGCCGGGAACTACCGTCCGGGCATCGATAGGCATAATCCCCCGGGGACCCAGACCCAGGGACAAACCTTGCTGCCGCGCCTTAGCCGTCCGTCGAATGTCGACGCCACACCGACAGGCAGCATCAATCCTCCCACAGTCTTGAAGGAAAGGTACAAGGGCGGCGACCACGATTACTACCGTGGGATCATCCCGCCGGCATTCTAAGCAACGAGTTCTTGGACTGCTTCCTTGGACGGGGGGATGACGAGCACTCGCATCCCCCTTGCCACTGTCTGGTGGAGCAAAAAACCACCCGCAGTGCAGAGTCTTCGCAACCGCGTGGCGGTTGCTGCATTTTCTAATTAACGGCGGTTAGACCCGCTACCAGCGGACGATGCGGCGTGCGACAAGTGCGCCGAGGAGGGTCAGTGTGGCGATCGCGATCGTGTACCAAATCGCCACGAACAGCGGTGAATCGTTTGGGTTGTTGGCGGCATAGAAGCTTGCGGCGATGCCGCCGGCCGTGAGACCGGCTGTCGCGCCGGCAAACGCGGCATGGGAAGGCGCGCCATGATGCAGTGCAGCGAGCAGCAGCGCGAGCGGCCCGACACCGATCAATGGAATGAACGTCAGGCACTCGATGCTGTTCGCTCCGACGAGCTTTGTCGGCCAAGTGCCAGGCGGCGTGACGGCAAGCTCGGCGACAACGCCTGCCATGAGCAGAGCCGGCGCTGTCATGAGGCGGGGCAGCAATCGGCGCGCGTTCGCTTCCGGGTGCGACAGGACGCGCACTCGAACCGGAGAAGACGGCAGAACGCGAAGCCGACGGCGCTTTGGCCATGGCTGTCGACATACTGACGCTGGATTTCCATGTCGGTGCAGTGACGAAGCACGCCTTCGATCATGGAGGCGACCTCCGAGGACGAGCACCGTTTCAGCTGCGAATAGACGCAGGTCGCGCGTTTCTCGACATGCCAGTAGATCATGACGCCGCGGCCGCCATAGCGGGCATGCCATTCCGTCATGAGATTGCGATCCCATGCTCCGAACTTCGTGGAATCGGACGCGCACGCGGTACCCGCGCCTCCCCAGACAGCCGCATTGCGGATCGCCAGCGTCGCGTTCGCCACCCGCGCACAGGCCTCCCTCAGCGCCGGCGCGTGGATAAAGCGGCGGTGAACATACAGCAATTCCTCGTAGCTGACATCAGGCGTGGCGCCAGCGACCCGCTTGACCCCGGCATTCGTACCGAGACCGTAGAGGCACAAAAGAAGCTGCCGATCCAGCGCCTCTCTCGACAGGGCAACCCTGGACGCCGATGTTTCGAAGGCTTCCAGCAGGCCGGTATCGAGCGCAGCTTCCTTCAGCACGTCGAGCAGTCCTGTCATCGGCCAGCGCTGGCCGATTTCACCTTTGATCGCTTCGAGGCCCTTCGGCTCCGGCAGTGGCTTGAACGGCGTGATCGATATGCGGTTTTCACCGCGCCAGAGCAGCCGAACCTTGTCGTTTCGTGGGATCGTTTCGTTCATTCATTGAAAGGAAGTTTGGACCGTTGATCCAAAGGAGATCGACGGCCCCGTTGCTGTCCCGGCCGGCTGACTTCTCAGCGATTGCGCGGGATACCGCTGCTGCCGTGTCCGCGAGTTTGACGTGACGTACGGTCACGCCATATCGATCACGCACTTGCTGATCCACCCAATCGATGAACGAATTCGTTCTCTCATCGCCGCCCCAGGCATTCCAGTACACCGTCTGACCGCGGGCTCTGGAAACGATGTCCGTCCACTCGTCGTCCGTCGCGCCCGCCGAAACCGCGCCAAGGCATGCGACGATGACCGTCGCCACCAACACGAAGAAGGTCCGTCTTTTTATTGACCCGATCATCTTTGCTTTTTCCTTTCGTCGATCGGCATCATCTCCCCTCCCCTCGGGCCGGCGCCGAAAGTCTGTCATCCCCACCACCAGCGGGTCGCTGTCGTGACGGCACAGAGCGAGGCAAAGCCGTAGGCAATCGTCGGAAAAGCGTGCGGCCAGAGGCACATCGCCAGGAATGCGGCAATCGTTTCCGCACCCTCGGTCAGGCCACCGATGTAATAAATGCCCTTGGTGGGATATTGCGTTGACCGATTGCCGGACCCTGCAGCAACTGCCGCGAAGGCGAGGAAGCTGCTCCCTGTCCCGATAAATCCTAGCAACAGCGTAGCGGTGGCAAGCGCGTTGGCATCGGGATCGGCAAGAGCGAAGCCGAAGGGCACGAGCGCGTAAAAGGCAAAGTCGAACGCAATATCGATGAACGCCCCGCGCTCGGTCGCGCCCCGCCGCCTCGCCAACACGCCATCGAGGCCGTCCATCACACGGTTTGCGAGAATGGCGACAGCCGCTGCGCCGAAGTGCCCGAATGCGAGGAGCGGCACGACCGTGGGGCCGGTGGCAAACCCGACAATGGATACCGTGTCCGGCTGAACCCCTCTGCCGTCGAGCCACGCTGCTGCCGGACGCAGGACCCGGCTCTGCAATGGTATCAGATAGCGATCGAACACGGTGCTACCCCCTCGACCAAGCGAAAAATCGAGCGGAGATGGCGAGAAGCCAGGCAGGAACATGCTGTCGCCGCCAGACGCCCGCCGCGGCCTTCGCCGCGTCGGTCCACCCCGGATAAGGATGAATGGTCCTGAGGATTGCCTTGAGGCCGAGGCTGTGCTGGATCGCAAGCGTGAATTCGCCGAGCATTTCCCCTGCGCGAGCGCCCACGATGGTCGCGCCCAGTATGCGATCTCTGCCGGGAACGGTCAGTACTTTGACAAACCCGACGGCAGCACCATCGATGATGGCCCGGTCATGTTCGGCGAGATCGTACTTGGTGACCTCATATGCAACGCCAAGGCTACACGCCTCCTTCTCGCTCAGGCCCACTCTTGCGACTTCCGGATCCGTGTAAGTGACGGCCGGAAACGCTTTCACCTGCGCTCTCGATGTCTTGATGCTGCCAAGCAGCGCATTCATCGTCGCGAACCAGGCATGGTGACTGGCAGCGTGAGTGAACTGAAGGCCGCCGATAACGTCGCCCGCGGCGTAGATGGTCGGAATGCGCGTACGCAGCCGGTCGTCGACAACGAGACGATCATTCTCGATGAGGCCGAGCTTCTCCAGGCCGAAACCGCGCGTGCGTGGGCGCCGCCCGATCGCGACGATCACGCGGTCAAAGGTGACGCTTCCCCCGTCGGACAGGTGAGCCACAGAAAATTTTCCGAGTTTTGCGAACGACGTGACGCCCACGCCGGTGATGACGTTTACGCCTTCGGCGGCCAGTAGCCGGCACACGAGGGCAGCCACATCCTCGTCCTCGCGAGGGAGGATCGATGGCAGGGCCTCGATCAGTGTCGTCTCGGTTCCAAGGCGGGCGAAGCTCTGGGCGAGTTCGCACCCTATCGGCCCGCCTCCCAGCACGAGCAAACGTCGGGGCTGTTCGGCCAAACCCCACACAGTATCGGATGTGAGCGGATCGACTTCCGACAAGCCGGGGATGGACGGAAGGACCGGGTCTGCTCCGGTGGCGATCAACAGACGTCGGGCGGTAAGACGACGGTCCTCAACCTGGACCGTCCAGGGGTCAATAATCAGCGCCTTCGCTTTGACGACATCCACACCGAGCGCTTCGTAGCGTTCGACCGAGTCACGCGGCGCCACAGCCTCAATCACTTGCCTCACTCTGTGCATGACCGCTTGGAAATCGGGCTCGATGCGCCCCTTGAGGCCAAGGGCCTCCGGCTCGGCGCCCTCCTTCGCAAGCTTCGCCGAGCGAATGAAAGCCTTCGACGGCACGCAGCCGGTGTTCAGGCAGTCGCCGCCCATGTCGTTCCGCTCGACCAGAGCAACCCGAGCGCGCGCCATTGCGGCTAAATAGGCGGAAACTAGGCCGGCGGAGCCGCCGCCGATCACGACCAGGTCGTAATCGAAATGTCGAGGCCGCTGCCACTTTCTCAAAGATCGCCAATTGTTCCACCAGCCGCTTCCGGCTTTGGCCACGAACGGCAAGGCCGCCAAAGCGGCAAAAGCCAGGAGAATGCGCGCGCTGAAGACGTCTGCCGCGTTCTCGATGGTGGCCAATTGTTGCCCCGCGTTAACATAAACGATCGTTCCCGGAAGGGAACCGAGCTGGCTTACCCATGCGAAGGTGAGGACAGGCATCCTCGTCAAACCCATCGCGAGATTGACGAGGAAAAAGGGGATGACCGGTATGAGTCGGAGCGCAAAAAGATATCGCGCGCCATCGGCGGCAACACCGCGATTGATTTTCGCGACCACGTGCGGGAACCGCCGTTCAACGGATTCCCGCAACAGGTAGCGTGCCGTAACAAACGAGATCGTCGCCCCCGACACACTGGCGAAAGAGACGAGAAATGTACCAACCCAAAATCCGAACAGGCTGCCGACAAGAATAGTGAACGCCATTGCGCCAGGTAACGACAGGGCGGTCATCGACACATAGGCGGCCGCGAACCACATCGCGGCGACGCCTGGGTGGAGCCGGATCCATTCTCTTGCAGTCGATATGTGCGCGAGCAAATCTTCCTGGCCGATATAGACCTCTATGATCATCGCCAACGCGAGGATAAGTGTCGCAAGAAGTGCGGCGCCGAAGAGCTTTGCCGGCCGGCGCTCTATTCTGGCAATATCCATGCTGAGTTCGTGTCCTGTGCCCTGTCGGCAGCCGCCATTCGGTGCGAGACCGTTGCAGTCTCGTGCTTATTTCGCTCCGAGCGGCTCGAATGTTAGATCGACCTCGCCACGGGCGGGGTAGTTATACTTCACGACAAAGTCGATGGCCCCGATGATGTCGGCGAAGCTGGGGCGTGCAAACGGCATTGTCTGCACGCTGCCGAAGTACAGCGTGCCGTCCGGGCGCACCAGAAAGATGGCCGGTTCGGTGAAGACGTCGGGCTCGACAATGCCCGCCGACGTTGCGCCCCGGCCCCTGGAGACATACAGGCCCCACTCTCGCGCTGCGGACAACGGAAGATCATAGACCAGACGCAGTTGAGACAACCCCCAATCGAGACTCGTTTGCACGGCACGATCTTCGGTATCCGCCGAAATTGCGACCACGGAAACGCCCCGACGGATGAATGCGTCGAGCTTGGCGTCGAGGTCCTTGAGCTGCGCCTTACAGATCGGGCAGTGGAGTCCCCGATAGAAGACGAGGAGGGAAAATGCGCTTGGCGGGTCCGTGTTGAGTTCGTAGATGCCACCGCCAGCGACTGGGAGCCGCAAGGCAGGAACGGGCTTTCTGGGAAGCAGTCTCGGGGATTCAGTCACGCGGATGTCCTTTCTTGGTTTTAGATCGGTCGATCTAAAATTGACAAAGTCCGGCTGTGCGCGCAAGTCGGGAGAGCGCAGATCGCGTTGTTGTGATCGTGCACCGCGTATCCACCGAGATGGAATCGCGATCACTCGCGTGGAAATCGAGGTCAGCCATTCCAGTGGCATGCACGGCGCATCGCCTTGGCCTTCATCAGACCACGGGACTTTCGTTTTGCACTGGGCCATTTGCAATTTGTAGCGACTGTTCTAAAACGCTGTCTGATACCTGTTCGCCGACGACCGAAGGAGTATTCATGGGAAGGCCTAGGACATTCGATCCGTCGGCCGCCGTTGCAGCCGCGACGGAAGAGTTCTGGCGACGAGGATACCAGGCAACCAGCGTCCGCGATCTCGCGGATGCAATGTCGATGACCGGAGCCAGTCTCTACAACGCATTTGGAGACAAGCGCTCGCTCTTCCAAGTGTGCCTCGCCAGCTACCTCGACAACTATGCACGAAGGCGCGTTGCGGAACTCGATGCAGCCGAAGACCCGGTAAACGGGATCAAAGTCTTTTTTGATAAGCTAGTCGCGGTATCACTGTCAGATCCGCGCGGCTGCCTGCTCGTGAACTCCGCTATCGAGGTCGCGCCTTGGGACGCTGAACTCGCTGCATCCATTCGATCTTGTCTGCGAGAGATAGAGGATGGATTCTACCGCGCGTTGCTGCGCGCCAGCGAGTCCGCGAAAAGACGCGACCCTCGCGCCGATGCCAGGTTGCTACTGTCTGTCGTTATCTCCCTTCGCGTCCTTGCACGCGCCGGCGGCGATGAAGATCGCATCCGGGGCATCGCACACTCGGCGATGGCAATCGCAGAGGCGTGGCGTCCCCTTTAAGTGCCAATATCGGTGCGCCTGGTCCAACTAACGAGCATCTTGACGCTGCGTGCTCGTCCGGATCGCCTGACGCGACCTACCGACCGGCGAGTTTGGCCAATCTCTCGGGTTGTTCGATGACGATCGAACCGCCGCGAATGTGAATCAGCCCGTCGTCCTGCCACGCATGAAGTTGCTTGTTCAGCGTCTCGCGCGAGGTGCCGAGAAGGGAAGCGAACACCTTTTGCCGGAGCGGCAGTTCGAGGCAATCACCGGGCCGACATCCGGAGCCGGCGGATTCGCAAAGGTCGAGCAACGCCTTCACCAGCCGCTCCGGCAAGTGGCGAAGCATGCGCGCCTCCAGCAGGGCGCTCGTGCGCCGGAGACGTTCGCTGAGCAAGGCCAATAGCCGGATGGCAGCCCTCGGATTTCGCTCCAGAAACGGGATGAAATCGCGCTGATGGAGGACGAGTACCCTGCAAGGCGAGAGGGTGATCGCGTCGGCGCTGCGCGGTTTGTTCTCGATGATGGCCATTTCACCAAGGATATCGCCGGCCTCCAGAACCGCCAGCACGGCCTCCCTGCCGTCCGACGCCATGACGCTGATCTTCACCTGCCCCTCGACGATGATCATCAGGCTCCGGCCCGGATCGCCTTTGCGGAAGATCGCCGCACCCGCCGGATACTGCGTCTCGACTGCGAAGCCCACCATATGGTCAAGATCCTCCGCCTCGAGAAGCCCGAGCACGGGATGGCGGGCGAGGAGCGCGCGCCGTGTATCCATCGCCGAAACAGTCCGCATCTTGTCGAGTCCATCCGATGGCACCGTCATAGGCGGAGGAGAACGCCGATGCGGACCGGAAGCAAGCCCGACGCTGCCCTGAAATATTCACGGTTGCTCATATGTCCGTGAACTGTGACGCAGGCCACATGGCCCGCCGCCGATTTCCCTCATTCTGAGAAGCAGAGGCAAGAGCACGGTACGCGAACTTACCGGCTTGTTGTCTTCCCCCGCCGGCGCCGGCCTAGCCGCCAAGCATGGTCTCGGGCCGGCCAAAACCGGAGTGCCGCCATGACCAACTATTTCATATATGAGAGCGTTGCTCGCGATCTCGCCGCCGTGCTTTCTCCGAGAGGCGAAGCGGATTGGCGCCAATACCTGGGGCTGGCGCGCGCGGTCGAAAAATCCCTCGAGCGGCAATTCGATGAGGTCTTTCCACCGCCCAGGCACCTCCTGCCGAGGAGCCGTCCTGGGTGGAGGCCGCAGATCGACCAGGCCGAACGGTCCAGGCGCGGGACATCGAGAAAGAACTGACCATGTTCTCGAACCTCCTCCTTTACCGGTTCATCGTCTTCAACTGCCTGATGCTCGCCGTCACGGCGGCTCTCGGTTGGTCCGGTTATTTTGTGCCCCTCTTCGAGGGCGACAGCAGCCGATTGACGCTGGTTATCACGGCGCTGTTTCTGGTCGGCTGGTTGTGGTCGTGGCGGAAGGCCGTGAGGGTGAGCCTCGACCTCAACGACGTGAAGCGGCGGGGAGCACGGCCGGCTTGCGAGGCTCAACGCGACAAGGAACTTGCCAAGACCGAGTGGCTTGGCACGGTTTCGGAATGGCTGGTGGCCCTTGGTCTCCTCGGCACCGTCGTCGGCTTTTCCATGGCGCTGACGGGCGTCGATCAGGGCGGGCTTTCCTCGGCGGGCGGCGTCCAGTCGGCGGTCGCCCAACTCATGCTGGGCATGCGGGTCGCGCTCAACACGACGCTGCTCGGGGCGGCATTCGCGCTCTGGCACGAAGTCAATGTCCGGATGCTGAAAACCGCGCTCGCCGTCTACTGGGCCGAGCGGGTAGCGGCCTGGCAGACGGGGCGGCCGTGGGTGGCATCCGAGAATGCCGTCATGGTTCCCATCGAGCGCGGTTCGGGCAATGTGACGCCGGCCCCGGTCAACGGGGTGGCCGCAACCCGAGCGGCGAAGACCGCAGCCAAACTTGAAAGGGTAAAGCCATGATCGGGCGCGCCGCCGGCACGGTTTTCCGGGACTTTACGCTGCTTATGGTACTCGGTTTCGTGGCGATGGTGATTTGGCTCCTGCCCCACGTCAGCCCGCCTGCCGAGAACGCCGACGCCGTTCCTCCAGGCAATGTCGTGATAGCCATCACCTGGCCGCCGGGCGACACCGATATCGATCTGTGGGTGACGGGTCCGGGCGAAATCGTGCCCGTCGGCTACTCCAACAAGGGCGGCCTCCTGTTTAATCTTTTGCGCGACGATCTCGGCGACAGGCCGGATGCCACACCGCTCAACTACGAAAATACCTACAGTCGCGGTATCATCGCCGGCGAATACATCGTTAACGTCCATTGCTATCGATGCCCGGTGGTACCGCAGAAGGTCGACCTCGAAATCTCTATCAACAAGGGCGACAACAGCAAGGGCGTGACACCCGTGGCCGTTACCAGTGTGAAGCTTCGCGCCAACGGCGAAGAGAAAACCGCGCTGCGCTTCAGGCTCGATCCCGCGGGCAATGTGATGCCTAATTCCATGAACAACGTCTTCCGGCCGCTGCGGGCGGCAAGAGGTGGATCATGACGCATGTCGTCTGGCTCATGCTCGGCGTTCTGGCGCTCTTTGCCGCCGAAGCGTGGCTCGCGATCTGGTCGAGGCGCGACACCTGGGGCCGGCTCCTCACGGTTCTCCTGTTCATTGTAGGACTGCCGGCAATCGCCATCGTCGCGGTGGAAAGCCTCGGCTGGCACAAGCCCTTGGCGCTCGTCTGGGATTTTCAGCCCGGCGAGCATCGCGTATTGGCGGCAAAGCTCGTCCAGGACGAAGCGATCTATCTTTATATCGACGACCCCATCCGTTCAGAGCCGCGGCCGATCATCTTGCCCTGGTCGAACGATATGGCCAACCGCATTCAGAAGCTCCAGGACGAGGCCAATCCCGACGCCAACGGCCAGTTCATTATGCGATACGAACCCTCGCTCGACACTCATGCTCCGCAGTTTCACCCTTTGCCGCAACCGCCGGCACTGCCGCCCAAGCGAAACCCGCCGGTCCAACGCTTCGATCAAGCCTAAATTTTCAGCCACGTGAAGGCCGTTTGCAGGTGAGCAGCGGCGCCCATCAGCCGGACGAAGGAGACGAGCGTAACTTTCTGAGCCCGGACGGCGAATCGCGAGTCGAGGCTGGTCGATGGATCTCATGAGACCACGAAGCAACCAGGACGGCGCGCCGCGAGGATAATGATGCAAAGGGATCGCCATTTTGAAAACCCGAAGAGAGCCAGCTATGGCCGCTCGTCCCATCGACATGAGCGCTTGAAGCGCGCCA
Source organism: Ensifer sp. LC384 (assembly GCF_001695865.1). NCBI lineage: Bacteria > Pseudomonadati > Pseudomonadota > Alphaproteobacteria > Hyphomicrobiales > Rhizobiaceae > Ensifer > Ensifer sp. LC384. The sequence continues at coordinate 7,435 of NZ_MBST01000040.1, read as the reverse complement.
CGGCGAAGCTCGCCCAACTCGTCTTCGGCGAACAGACAAGTACGGCGCTTTCGGAGCGCGTCCTCCGGCGTATTGAGCAGCAGCAGGCGACGAGCGAGATCATCGTCGGCTGGATACAGACCTCAGCCATCATCTTCTTCGCCGTGGTCTACGCAATCTCGCCCAAGGCCTTCCCGTCGGGGACCCGCTTCGAACCCGTACCTTGGACGCTCGGGATCTACGCTGTGTTTACGGCCGTGCGCATCGTTCTCGCCTATCGCGGACGCCTCAGCCGCCGCTTCGTCGCCATCTCGACCGTCGTCGACATCACCGTCCTGATGCTCACGATCTGGAGCTTTCATCTGCAGTATCAGGCGCCACCCGCCCTTTACCTCAAAGCGCCGACGCTGATGTATGTCTTCATCCTGATTGCGCTGAGAACGCTGCGCTTCGAGCCGCTTTACGTGCTGATCGCAGGCGGCTGCAGCGCTGCGGGCTGGCTTGCCCTCTTTCTCTATGCCGCCCTGGTGTCGGACGTCGAGGCACCGGTCTTCACACGCAGCTACGTCGAATACGTCACCTCCTACAAGATCCTGCGAGGCGCAGAGATCGACAAGATCCTGTCGATCCTCATGGTGACGGCCATCCTGGCGCTGACACTCGTGCGCGCCCGCAAGCTGCTCGTCAACTGCGTAGCGGAGGAAGTGGTGGCAGCCGACCTCGCGCGCTTCTTTGCGCCGGAAGTCGCCAAGCAGCTCCGCGACGCACAGATCGGCCCCCTTGCCGGCCAGGGCGTGCGGTGCGATGCGGCGATCCTGTCGATCGATCTGCACGGCTTCACGCGCATTTCGCACAATCTGACGCCGACGGAACTCATAGCGCTCCTGAGCGAGTATCACGCGCGGCTGGTGCCGGTTATCGAGCGCCACCATGGAAGCATCGACAAATATGTCGGCGACGGGATACTGGCGAGCTTCGGCGCCGTCGCGCCAAACGCGAGCTACGCCGCGGATCTCTGCCGCGCCGTCGAGGAGCTGACGGCAGCCGCCGGAGCCTGGGAGGCGGAACGGCAAAAGCGCGGCCTTCCTGCGCCCCCGATCGGCATGGCAGGTGCTTCCGGCGAAGTGGTGTTCGGCACCATCGGCTACGAGACGAGGCTCGAATATACCGTCATCGGCGAAGTCGTGAACCTCGCGGCAAAGCTCGAGAAGCACACCAGGCGCGAAGGCGTTCCGGCGTTGCTGACGCGCTCGACCTACGCGCTCGCACTCGCCCAGGGTTTTCGACCGCAAGCAGCGGTCGAGGAACTGCCGGCCCGCTCGATGGAGGGCGTGGCCGATCCGGTCGACCTTGTCGTCCTCACGGCGCGAGGACCGAATCCAGCTCCTGGGGCATCTGCGGAACGATCCGAGGGGTAGCGCCGCCGCTTGTGGTTTCGCGACGACTGGGTCCTGAACGACACAAAACGGGAAGAACACGTAACGTTCCGCGGTGCTTCGACGAATAGATGATAGCAATTGCACGAACTTGCGACTCGCGCGGTGCAACATGATGAAGCGTTCCATCCTGATCATCGGCAACGGCAACGAACTATGTTCCGAACTCGTCGACCACCTATCGTGCTATGGTGACGAGTTCGGAGTCTTGCGTGAAGGCACGGGCAGGGCGGGGATTCGGGCTGTACGCACGAATGCCATCGACCTCCTCGTCATGGATGCAGGCTTGTCCGATATGGACGGCCGTGAAGCCGTGAAGATCCTGCGCAGAAGCGGCTACAAGGCGCCGATCATCATAGTGAGCGCCCAGGATACAGACGCCGACACGATACTGGCCTTCGAAGCCGGCGCCGATGACTATGTCCCCGAGCCGTTCCACTTCCCGGTGCTGCTTGCCCGTATCCGTGCGCAGCTACGCCAATATGAGCAGAGGGAGGACGCAACGTTTAGCATGGGTCCTTTCACGTTCAAGCCGGGAAAAAAGCTGCTGCTCGATGAGAGCGGCCGCAAGATACGGCTCACGGCGACGGAAACCGCTATCATCCGATCTCTCTATAGCGCCGACCGCGGGGTCGTGAGGCGTGAGGTACTGCTCCAGGCCGTCTGGGGCCATGACCCGCCTGTCACGAGCCACACGCTGGAGACTCATATCTACCGCTTGCGCCAAAAGATCGCGCGCGACCCTTCCGACGCCGCGTTTCTTGTGACGGAGGATGGCGGCTACAGGCTGTCATTCTGACGGCTGACCTCGGTGAACGCTCTCGAGTCCCAATCACGGCGGCGTAACCTTTTTCCGTGCTGGATCGAATCTCGATATGTATCTCGATTCCCGAGATCGCCAACTTAGGGAGAAGAAAATGTCACTCTGGTCTAAAGGAGGCGTGACAGCAGTCATGCTTGGCGCAGCGGGAATAATTGCCTCTGGCGCCTCAGCACACGAGAACGACGCGAAATACTGGCAACAGTTGACCGGGCTGTTAACGCCTGTGGAAATGCCGAGCATGACCGACCATCGGGCATACATGCTGCCGGGCGGTCTGGTCCTCGCCTTGCACTTCGACGACATGGACCTTTCCAAGGCACAGAACCTGAACTGGATTGCGGTCGGGTTCCCCGGCAAGTTCTGCAAGGCCGACCAGGCTCGGCTCGAGTCGGAATACGGCAAAGGCTTCACGCATTTCCATAGCATGAAGAACGATACACATGGCGGCGAAAAGGGCGAGGAAGGCGTCTGGTTCGTGCACACAGCCGTCCGTGAGTTCGAAGCGCCGTGGGGCAAAGTTGAACCTGGCGTCGATCAGAACTTCATGCCCACGGAAGCGCCCGACTGCTGAGCCGAGCATCGGACTACCTGTCACCCAAACGCAAGCTGGCCGGCGCCCCTGAACGTGGGGGCGCCGGAGAGGTCGGAGTCTGACCAATGAAAAATGCCACCTGGACGATGCTTTGTCTTGCCGCGGCGCACCTCGTCACGAATACCGGCCAAGCCGAAGCGGCCGAGCATGTGATCAAAATGCTCAACAAGGGGAGTGATGGGCGCCTCATGGTGTTCGCCCCCGAATTCGTCGTCGCACAGCCGGGCGATACCGTCCGTGTCGTCCCGACCGATCAAGGACACAGTGTGGAGACGATGCTGGGAGTGTGGCCCGAGAGCGCAAGTCCGATCAAGGGCAAGATCGGCCAGGAGATGGTGATCGCGCTGGATCAGGAAGGCCTCTACGGCCTGCGGTGTCAGCCTCACTATTTCATGGGAATGGTTGCCGTCGTTGTCGTCGGAAAGCCGCAGAATCTCGAGCAGGCAAAATCGGTCAAGTTGACGGGCAAACCAAAGGCAGCATTCCAGAAGCTCTTCGCGCAAGCCGCTCAGCCGTAAGAAAGAATACACCCCTGCAGCGATTGAACCACGCCGGGATTGCGGCGCTAATCAATCGCCTGTCCTGGCAAGAATGCCAGGTTGGGTAACCTCGGCCCCGTTCGGCAGCCGCTTCGAGCAGGGGGATCCAGAGGTGCTCTCTGTGGCCAGCACCGATGTCGACCGGTAAGTGAAAGCCATCCGTCAGCCAGCCGTCCGCACGTGCGGCCAGCGGAGAATGTACTTGCCGTTCCAGCCGGCCAGGAGCGTCAAAAGCGCGACGCTGCCGAATTGCCAGATCAGGACCATGAGGCTCGCATCCTGGTAATGAAACAGCCTGAGGCCGAAGTTCCCGATCGCTGCGGCCGCCAATGCCCCGAGCGCCACCGTTAGCTGCGGCGCCATAGGCGTTCCGCGGCGGAGCATGGCGACCATCGTCACGGCCGGAACGGCGCCGACCATCACGATCGAGGGAAAGCAGATCCAGTCCGGATAGAATTGCCAGGCCGCACCGTCGAGGCGAAGCCAGGTCTGCAGGCAACCCTGCCCGAGGCTCCCCAACCAGACTGCAAGCGGCGGGACGGGAAGGAGGGCGAGCTTTCGGCTATTACCGGGGACAACCAGGCAAAGAGCAGCGATCGCCGCGGCGACGGCCGTAGCAAGCGCAGCGGCCTGTTCGACCAGGAAGCGCACCTCAACCAACTTTTCCGCGAGATCGCTTCGCGGCGACATCAGCAAAACCACGACGGCAATTGCGGGAGCCGCGATCGACAACCACCGGATCGTCCGCAGCCAAGGCGGCGGCAGCCGCCGGATCGGCTCTGCGCTCATTACCAGTCGTCGGATCAGGTTATTCGTTTCCAAGGTCACGCCTCGTTGCTCAAAACGGTGCGCAGCGTTCTCAAGGCCCTGTGCATGGCGGCCTTGAGGGCGCCAATCGTCATGCCGGTGACCGCGGCGGCCTCCTTCAGCGACATCTCGCGCAGTTTCAACAACTCCACGGCGTGTCGCTGTCGCTCCGGCAAATCACGGATCGCGCGCCGGAGCGCCTCCGGGTCTCCGTAGGCATTCACGGGAATATTCGTATCGCGATCCAGAAAAGTTTCGAGCGTCTGTTCGTCAGCCACTTCATGGGCCGATCGCCGCGCATGGCGCCTTGCCGCATCGGCCATGCGATTGCGGGTGATGCCGAGCAACCAGGGAAGGAACGGGCGCGCCGGATCATAGGTCGCACGCGCGACATGCAGCGAAATCAGAACGTCCTGGACGATATCCTCTACGTCGGACGGCTGGAGAAACGGCGATCGCCGCTGCACGAAGCGGCGCAATATAAAAGCGACTTCGTTCAGCAATCGTGCATAGGTCGTCTTGTCACCGTCCTGCGCCGCTCGCATGAGAGAGGCAAGGCGACGGTCGCCTTCTTCTGCGCTCTTCCAGACCGAGGTATATTGGTCGTTCGCCATAACCTCCTCGCCGCGCCAATGTTTGGCGCGTTGCTTCCAGGCGCCTTCTTCAGGGTAACCCTGCCGCCACTCGCAGCGAAATCAATGGAGATCAATGTTCGGTGAGTCTTGACGACTGCGGCTTGGACGATGCCGCCGTCCGGACCGGGCGTCTGCAAACGGGGGTCTCCTTCCGGCGTCTTAAAGCGCGTCGCGTTCAAACGGCCTCACGCGACGTGCTTTAAATCTTGTTTACATGCATGTCGTTGTCCCAAAACGCTGCGCACTTTTGGGCGACATGCATTTGGCGTAACCATCCAGCGCGCTGCAGCGAATTCATTCTTGAACAGGGAGGCGTGCGGAGGCGAGCGCCGCGCGCAAGTGCAGCAATTCAAAGTGCCACGCCACCTGCCGCGCGTCTGAAAAGACGCACGGCGCTGGAGGAGGATACGGCGATGAACATCTCAAGAAGCCTCTTTGCCCTCTGCGCGGCAATGCTTTTTTCCGTGATGTCGGTTTCACTTGCGATGGCCGACACGTCGCGGCAATGGCAGCGCGAATGGCCACGCACCGACTTCAACCGCGCCACGGTCGATCTTGCCGAAATCGTCTCCGGCGGGCCGCCGAAGGACGGCATCCCGTCGATCGACGCGCCACGGTTCGTCAGTATCCGCGCGGTCAAGGGCCTCGCCCCGAATGAACCGGTCCTGTCGGTGATCCTCGGCAAGGACGCGCGTGCCTATCCGCTGCGCGTGATGATCTGGCACGAGATCGTCAACGACGTCGTGGCGGGCGTACCGGTGACGGTGACCTATTGCCCCTTGTGCAACACCGGCATCGTCTTCGATCGTCGCCTTGACGGCAGAACGCTCGACTTCGGCACGACCGGAAAGCTTCGCCACTCGGATCTGGTGATGTACGATCGTCAAACGGAGAGCTGGTGGCAGCAATTCGGTGGCGAAGCCATCGTCGGCCAATTGGCAGGCCGGTCGCTGAAGATCATCCCTTCGCGCCTCGAGTCGCTCGAGAGCTTTCGCGCGCGGGCTTCCGAGGGTCGCGTGCTGGTGCCGAACAATCCGCGCTTCCGCGCCTACGGGAGCAACCCTTACGTCGGTTACGACCAGGCGACGCGACCGTTCCTGTTCACCGGCAACCTTCCGGACAAGGTGCCCGCTATGATGCGGGTCGTAGCTGTCGGCAAGCAGGCCTGGACATTGCCTCTGGTGCGCGCGAAGGGCGTCATCAAGGCCGGTGACCTCAGCATCAGTTGGCGGCCAGGACAGGTCTCGGCACTCGATACCGCAGACATCACTCGTGGCGCCGATGTCGGCAATGTCGTGGTGCAGCGCAATGGGAAGGACGTGTCCTACACCGTCACCTTTGCCTTCACCTTCTTCGCGTTCGAGCCCCACGGAACATTGCACACCGAAAAGGGGCCGGTCACGCAGTAGACGAGACGGTGCTGTCACGTTGTTTGAAAAAGGTCAGCATTGGGCAGCGGGACCTAATTTTCGGCCGGCGCTCCGGTTATGGCTTTCCATTCCACCATGGCCTTGAGGCGGTGGAGATGGCCAGCGCTGATTTTTTGGGTAAGCGCGCATTTCGCTGCGCTGCGCGTTATGGGGCGGCTTGAGCCGGCGGTCAGGCAGGCTGCTTTTTGAAGTTGAATGGTAGCAGGTCGTCGATGTCGGCGTTGTCGGGACGCTGCGGCAGTTCGGTGAGAACGTGCCGCAACCATGCGAATGGTTCGACGCCACAGGCGCGACAGGTCAACATCAGGCTATAGATGACGGCGCTGGCCTTGGCTCCATCGACGGTGTCGCTGAACAACCACGATTTTCGGCCGGTGGCAAAGATTCTGATGTCGCGCTCGAGTAAATTGTTATCAATCGGCATCCTACCGTCGTCGGTATAGCGGGTCAGATATTCCCATTGATTGCGCGTATAGGAGACGGCATCGCCAAGTTTGGTGTCGGGTACGACCTTAGGAGCGATTGCATCGAGCCACGCCTTGAGTGCATTCAGGATCGGGATGCTGTGTTTCTGGCGAAAGCGGCGCCTGTAGTGATCTGGCGTTTCACCGTCAGCGGGCCTCTCGTCCCGCACCTGCCTTTCAATCCGGTAGAGCTGGTCGAAGAACTTGATGGCCTGCGCCGGCGGCCCGCCGGGTTTCTTGCGCGCCTTGAGAGCGTCGACAAACTTCCGCCTGGCATGGGCCATGCACCCGACATGCGTGGCGCCTTTCAACGTGCGCCAGGCCTGATAACCGTCACTCACCAGGATGCCGCGGTAGTCGCCAAGGAAGGCCTGCGGATGCTCTTGTCCGTGGCCGGGCTGATAATCGAACAGCACGATCGGCTGTTTGCTGTCCTCGCCGCTGCGGCAAGCCCATACGTGGACGGCCCCCTGCTCGCAAGATATTTGGATGATTTGACCGCATCGCTTGCGTCCATACGTCCGGCCTGTTGTGCGCTCGCGCATGAACGCTGGCCAAGATGGTTTCCGCGACGTGAGTTCCAAACACATAAGCGACCTTGTAGGAGGCCATGGGCTTACACGGAGTATCTCGCGCCGTGGATCGATCGATCACACCATCTGCTCCTATCTTGCAAGTTCCGGCATCAGCAACGCAACACGGATTCCAGTTTTAAACTCTTCGATCCTGG
>NZ_MBST01000039.1:0-34684 GCF_001695865.1 Ensifer sp. LC384 | reverse complement strand
ATCGCCAACCCGATCGCCATGATCGCCTCCTTTGCCATGTGCCTGCGCTACTCCTTCAACCTGGTCAAGGACGCCGACAACCTGGAGAAGGCGATCGCCACCGTGCTCGACAAGGGCATCCGCACCGGCGACATCATGGCCGCAGGCGCACGCCAGGTCGGAACGGTCGAGATGGGCGAAGCCATCCTCTCCGAGTTCAAGAGCCTGTCTGCGTAGCGGCAGCCCGAAACGGCCGTAGACCTTCCAGAGGCGCGGGTGCGGCAGCGCACCCGCCAGCTGCGCGTTGCGACGCGCGCGGTCTCTGACATTCTTGCCAATGGAACTGCCCTTTCGGGAACCGCTCACTGGATGTTTGACCGGGGCCTGATCAGCTTTTCAGATGACGTCGACGTCATGGTCTCAAGACAAGTCAACGGTCGATGGGCCAGTTGGTCTGGCCCACCGCCTTCATACCTCAAAGACGTCCTCGAACGATTCCGGGAAATTCTGGCGGGCGAGCCTTTCGTTGATGACGAGCAAGGCTTCATAGGACAGCGGGTCGAAGTCCTTCTCAGCAGCCACGACCTCGCGGCCGAACAGGAGATTGAGGCGGGCGGCGTCAAGATTGCCACGCTCGAACGGTCCCGCGCCGAAATGGTGCCAAAGGGCGTGGAGAAATGCCGCGTCGATGCGGTGCGCGCCCGAGCCCGGCCGGGCATGGCGCGGCAATGCCTTGATCGGCGTTGCCCCTTTTGGATTGGCGCGACGGATAACGAACTGGATGCCGGTACCCGGCATGGCGTAGGGAAAACCCCGGTGTTTCGTCATATCAGGCAGCTTGGCCATTCCACCCTCCTTACGCGATCTCTTTCTGAGCGATCTTGTCCTGCGTCTTCGTATCGAAGTCGGAGGCGTCGTGGCGTTCGTGCAATTGCTCGGACGGGTCGCCGTTTAGCCGGTTGACCATACGGCCGCGCTTGACCGCCGGACGGGCGGCGATTTCGGCCGTCCAGCGCTGGACGTGCCTGTAGCTCTGGACATCGAGGAAATTGCCGGCATCGCCATAGGCCTGATTGAGTGCCAGGTTACCGTACCAGGGCCAGATGGCCATGTCGGCGATGGTGTATTCGGAACCGGCCATGAACCGATTGCCTTCGAGATGGCGATCGAGCACGTCGAGCTGGCGCTTCACCTCCATGGCATAGCGATCGATGGCGTATTTGATGTGCATCGGCGCATAGGCATAGAAATGCCCGAAGCCGCCGCCGAGGAAGGGGGCGGAGCCCATCTGCCAGAACAGCCAGTTGAAGGTTTCCGTGCGGGCGCGAAGCTCGGCTGGCAGGAACGCACCGAATTTTTCCGCGAGATAAAGCAGAATGGAAGCAGATTCGAAGACGCGGACCGGCTTTCCACCGCCCTTCGGCCCATGGTCCATCAGTGCCGGGATCTTGGAATTCGGATTGACGTCGACGAAGCCGGAACCGAATTGGTCGCCATCGCCGATGCGAATCGGCCAGGCATCGTATTCGGCGCCCGAATGGCCGGCGGCCAGAAGCTCTTCCAGCATGATCGTGACCTTCACGCCATTGGGTGTGGCGAGCGAATAGAGCTGCAGCGGATGCTTGCCGACGGGAAGCGCATTCTCGTGGGTCGGGCCGGCGATGGGGCGGTTGATACTGGCGAACGCGCCGCCATTGCCCTTGTCCCAGGACCAGACCTTGGGGGGTACATAGCCGGCGGGGAAATTGTCGGCGGGGGATTTCTCGGTCATGAAATTCAACCTTGTCTTCGCGGGAACACGTCAATCTGCCGGATTTGGCATTTCTCGATAGGGGAAATCAATCATTCTTGCTCGAGACCTACCTTTTACCGATCGACTTCAAGGTGGGCGCGACGGAGGGCATCAACAAGGGGTTGACCTCACTCGGTCAGTTGATCGCGTCATCCTGACAGTAGCTAGCACTGATTGTTGTCTGCCGACGCCTCACCGGCCAGTCGCAGCGTTTCGCCGGCGAAGAAGTCGAAGATCTGGCCGGCGCGCACCGAGTGCGAGCGGCGATCAACGCATTGCGTCTCCGGCGTAACGGTCGAAACCGATCGGCTGCGCGGTCGCGCGGCGATGGATCTCCGCCATCGAAACGTGGAAAATCGTGTTGAGTTTTTCCAGTTCCGCATGCGCTGCGAGATGCGCGGGAACGCGCTCGCGGATCTCGGCGAGCACATCGTCTTCGTTGACGGTCTGGAGGCGGCCGTCCTGAACGACGATCTCACCATCAACCATGACGGTCTCGATGGATGATCCGTTTTCGGAAAATACCAGTTGCTTCGGAATGTCGTTGAGCGGAAAGAAATTGAGCGTGTTAAGGTTGAGGATCAATAGATCGGCCGCCTTGCCCGCAGCCAATGAGCCGGTGCGCTGTTCGAGCATGGCGCTGCGCGCGCCGCCGATCGTCGCCATGGCGAGGATCTCTTCCGCCTTGATCCAACGCTCATAATCGGGGCCCGATGTGCTGTGAATGAGCGCCGCCGCTCGCATGACGTCGAAGATGCGGGCAGTGTCGTTTGAAGAAACGCCATCGGTGCCAAGCCCGACAACCACACCGGCAGCGAGCAGTTTTCGGATTGGTGCGATGCCTGCGCCGAGTTTCTGGTTGGACACGGCATTGTGGGCAATGGAGCAACCTGCCGCGCCCATCAACGCGATGTCGGCGTCGCTCACCCACACGGAGTGCGCAATGGTGGTGTTGCGCGACAGCACGCCCAGCTCATGCATGTAGGCAATCAGGCTCTTTCCGTAGAATTCCGGGCCGGTTACGGCCTGCGTCTTGGTCTCCAGCACATGGGTGTGGAGCGGAACGCCCATTTCGATTGCGAGATCGTGGCAGGCGGCAAGCATGTCCGGCGTGCATCGCTGTGGCGCCGAGGGCGCGATCATGAAACGCAACCGCCCGGGCTTTCCGTGCAGCGAGGCGAATGCGGATCGGCAATAATCGATGTAATCGCGGGCCGGCAAGGGCGGGCCGAAATCGAGCTTGTCCTGCAGCGCCTTCGGCATGATCTCACGGGCATAGGGCAAAGCATCGAGTGTATGCACGTTCATGACGGCGCTCGAGACGTTGGCGCGGATGCCGGCCTGTTCGTAAGCGCGAAATGCGGCGCCGAGACGCGAGAGATCGTGGGCGGGCGGATCGAAAAAATCGTCGCAGATGGTCGTCACGCCGTTGCGCAGCGAATCCATCGCCAGCAGCAGGCTGCGGAGGTAGAGAAGACGTTCGTCGATCACCGGGCCCATGAGCAGGGGATAGGCATAGAGGAGCCAGACCTCGAGCGGCATGCCTTCATAGCGGCCGCGAAAGAAAGTCTCGCTCGAATGCGTATGCGCGTTGATCAGGCCCGGCATGACCAGTCGATTGCGACCGTCGATCACCTCGGCGTCGGATCCGGCGGCGACGTTTTCGCCGATGGCGGCGATCCGGCCCCCTTCGATCAGGAGATCGGCTTCGAAGGGTTTGCATCCGTTCGTACCCTCCATCGTCAGCAGGGTCGCCTTGCGTATCACAGTCTGGTTCATTGACGGCTCCTGGCGATAGGTTGATCAGGGTATGCCATTTGTCACTCGTTGCGCAGTTCGGCGAAGCCGTTTGCGGCTTTGGTCCCGCCTCGCAGCTTGGTGCTCACCCAGATGCCAAGCACGGTCGCGATATAGGGAAGGCCCAAGAGAAGGTCGTGGGGGATGCGGTCGCCAAAAATCAGCTGGGCCTTGATGCCGATCGCGCCGACGATCGCAAAGAACAGCGCAGCAAGCGTCGCGCCGATCGGGTGACCGGCGCCGAAGATGACGGCAGCGAACCCCATGAAGCCACGGCCGGCGGTCATGTTCTGCGCGAAGATCTGCAGGCTGCCGGTGGCAAGCTCGGCACCCGCCAGAGCGCAAAGGGCGCCGCCCATGACAAGTGCGGCGAGGCGCATGGCCGATGGGTTCACGCCGACGCCACGCGCGGCAAACGGGTGTTCGCCAGAGGCTGCCAGCCGAAGACCGAAGCGGGTGCGTCGAAGCATCACCCAGACCGCCAGCACCAGGACGGGCATCAGCAGCACGAGGATAGAGAGTGAGCCATAGGCGCCGAAGGCGGGTCCCAGTCGAGGCAGGCCGAATGGCGCGCTGACGGCGGCCTGCGTTCCGAAGATCGACTGGACGGCGAGCGTCGTGCCGCCAAGCCCCAGGCCCGTGAGGCCGAGGCCGGCGATGATCTGGTTGGCGCGCAGCTTCTCGACGACGAACCAGAACAATACCGAGCCCGCGACGCAGACGGCGATAGCCCAAAAGAGCGCTGCCCAGATAGAACCGGTCAGGACGATGCCGAGCACGGTTGCGCACGCGCCTGATATCATCAGCCCTTCAAGACCGAGATGCCAGATGCCCGCGCGCTGGGCGATGACGCCGGCAAGGGTGACGTAGACGAGCGGCGTTGCCGACCGCAGGATGGCGATCACGATGTCTTCCATGTCCGTCCCTTAAGTTTTGCGATCCGGTCGATCAGACTGGACTTGGCCGTGATGAAGAGTGCGATGGCGGCATTGATGACATCGATGGCGGCCGAAGGCAGACCCGCCATGATGGGCAGGTAAAGTGCGGCCGACGCCAGGCCGCCGAAGAACAGGGCGACAAATGCGGTGCCAACCACCGAGAAATTGGCAACGAGGGCGATCAGGATCGCGGTGAAGCCGTGCCCGGGCAGGAACCCGCCGGTCAACCGCCCGTTCGGGCCCATCAGCTCAACGGTGCCGGCAAGCCCCGCCAAGGCGCCGCTAATGAGGAAGCTGGCAAGGCCAATCCGCCAGGTGCGGGCGCCCTGCCATTCCACCATCGTCGGGTTGCGGCCGGCGAGACCCGACAGGACGCCGAATGTTGTGCGGTTGATAAGCAGCCAGATCGCGACGCCGACAACAGCGACGATCGCCACGATCGTCGGCGACAGCCCCATGGAATCGCTGATGCGATAGGCGGCGTCGAGCGGGCGGCTCGAAGCCTGTTGGCCGGAACCGGAGGGATCCTTCAGCGGGCCGGCGGTTACATAGAGCAGGACGAGGCCGGCAAGGAAGTTGCCCATCAGCGTCGTGATGACTTCATCGGCCCCCGACTTCAGCCTCAACAGGCCCGGCCAGAGCGCCCAGGCAGCACCACCGAGCATGCCGCTGGCGATGCAGGCCGGGATGACGATCGCCGCGGGGGCGCCATTCAACCACTCGGCCATGAAGGCTGCCGACACGGCGCCGATGTAGAACTGGCCTTGCGCGCCGATGTTGAAGTAGCCGGCCCTGAACGAAAGCGCGACGCCCGTGGCAGTTATGAACAGCGGCAGGCTCCATCGCAGGGCCTGCTGCAGCGCGCCTGCTCGGAGGAACGCGCCGTCAGCGATGGCCTGAAACATCAGCGGAGCGGAGTAGCCCGCGAGCTGGAACATGATGCCGCAAAGCGCAAGGCCAAGCAGCACGAAGATTACGGCGCGCAGCACCGAGACGAGACGTTCGGTCATTTCAGGACTCCCGTCATGGCAGCGCCGACAGCGGAAATATCATAGGGCGGGCGAAATTCAGCGACGATCCGACCGGAGAGCATGACGACCACACGGTCGGATATGTCGAAGATTTCATCGAGGTCGGACGAGATGAACAGGAGACCGCAGCCGCGCGCCTTCGCGTCGCGCATGGCATCCCAGACGAAGGAGGTTGCGCCGATATCCAGGCCGCGGGTCGGCTGTGCGGCAAGGATCAGCCGGGCGTCCTCGTCCATCTCGCGCGAGAGAATTACCTTTTGCGCATTGCCGCCCGAAAGCGAGCCGGCACGCTGGGTAACGTTGGCATAGCGCACGTCCCACCGGTTCAACGCCGCCGCGCAACGCTTTTGCATCGTCATCGGATTGATGGCGGCGAGAAGCGGCATCTGCAGCAGGCTGCGCGCCGACCAGTTCTCCCAAAGCGAGCTTGAAAGGCTGAGGCCCTCGACGTTTCGCTCGAAGGGAATGATGCGCAGACCGGCGGCCCGTCTTGCTGCCAGCTGCTTGCCGGTGATGTCGTCGCCACCGATGGCAAGCTTGCCGTCGACAACGTCGACGAGTGCGGAGATTGCCCGCACCAGCGTCCTTTGGCCGTTGCCTTCGACGCCCGCGACACCAATGATCTCACCGGCCGAGATCGTGAGGTCGACGTTGTCGAGCGTCGGACCTTCCGTATCGGCCCGGGTCGAGACAGCACGCATTTCCAGAACCGAGTTTTTCCGGGCGGAAGATGTCTCGATGTGCGCATGGGCGACGGTTGCAGAGCCGGTAAGGGCCGCCTTGTCGTCGGCATTGAGGCCGCGTGTGGCCGCCGGACCGATGATGAGCTCGGCAAGCCTGTCCGCATCGATTTCAGTGCAATCAAGCGGGCCATCGACGAGGCGGCCGCCGCGCAGCACCGTGACGGTATCGGCAATGGCAAGCACCTCCCTGATCTTGTGCAGGATCAGGATGACCGTTACGCCGCGCGCCTTGAGCCGCCTTATTCGCTCGAAGAGCTTTTCGGTGCCTTCCGGCGAGAGCACGGCAGTCGGCTCGTCGAGAATGAGGAGTTTTGCCTCCGACACGAGCGCGCGGGCGATCTCCACGCCCTGGTGGATCTCGACGGGCAGGTCGCGAATGCGCTGGCGCGCCTTCACCTTGACGTCGAGGCTGTCGAGATGCGGTTGCCAGCGGCGTTCAAGGGCAGACCGGGTAAACAGGCTGCCCCCTTCGGCGCCGAACTGCATTGCTTCGGCCACGGTAAAGGATGGCGGTAGCGCGAAGCTCTGGTGCACGAGTTCGACGCCGGCCTTGCGGGCATCGTTGACGCTGCCGCCGGCATGCGACCGGCCGCTGAACTTGAGGCTGCCGGCCGCCGGCCGGACGAGGCCGGCCAGAACGCGGGCAAAGGTTGTCTTGCCCGCGCCGTTCTGGCCGACGACGGCGTGGATCATGCCGCGCTCGAACGTCACGCCGACATCGGCAAGTGCCGTAATGTCACCGTAGCGCACGGTGACATCCCGGCACTCAAATATGGGGGATCTGTCTTCCATCATCGCAGCATGATCCGTTCAGCTCGGGTATCTTAGAGCTTGGTATTGAATTCGACCTTCAGCGATCCGTCGAGAATCGCAGCTCGCGCCGCGTCGATTTCCGCCTCTGTCGCCTTCGCGGCAGAGACGATTTCTGCCGGCCCTTGCTCCTTGAAGATGGGAGAGCGGATGAAGTCGATCACGCCGGTGCCGAGCCCGGTATGCTCGTGCGTACCACCGGCCCAGCCAGACCCCAGTGCCTTGCTCACTTCGTTGTAGAGCGACGTTCCGAAATCCAGGCCGACGATTGAAATCACGGATTGCGGACCTTTGGGAAACTGCGCCGGATCGAGCACGCTGACGAGCCGGCCAGGTACTTCATTGGCGGCCGCGATGATGCCGAAATCGGTGGCCGCGGCATCGGTCTGGATGAAGTCGATGCCGCTGCTGAACATCTGCGTGGCGATTTCCTGGCCCTTTGCAGGGTCCTGGAAGGAGCCCGCGAATGCCGATGTGACGGTCGCGTCCGGTCGGACAGAAAGGACGCCGGCCTTGAACGCATTGAAATCCGCGTTGATCGGCGGGATCGAAACACCGCCGATGAAGCCGAGCTTGCCGGATTTGCTCATCCGGGCGGCAAAGATGCCCGAGAGATAGCAGCCGAGATAGTAGTCGTAGGAAACCGTGACCACGTTCGGAATGGCCGGCTCGAAGGGATCGGCAAACAGCTGTACCCATTTGGTGTTGGGGTAGGATGGCGCCAGCGCCTTGAACGGCTCGGCGACTTCGTTGAAGGTCGAGACGATCACGGCTGCGCCGGCGTCACCGAGCGTGCGAAATATCGTTTCGTAGGTTGCGGGATCCTGCGCATAGACGGCGCGGTATTCGAACCCTTTTTCATCAGAGAGCTGCTTCAGCCTGGCGATCATGGAATCGACCGGGCCGGCGTCTCCCGCAGCCTGCGTATGCACAAGGGCGACGAGCCCTCCCGAGGCGTGGGCGACCGCGGCCAGCAAGCCGCTTGCCATGCTGGCCATGCCCAATCCGGCGGTTGCCTTGAGGAAAAAGCGGCGATCGATCGCGCGATTGATCAGGCTCATCCCATCAGTGATCTTTTTCGTCATGTCGATGTTCCTTCTGGAGTTCCGGTTTCCGGTTCTTTTCGTTGTAGAGGCGACATATTCGCCACCTTCTCTGCGTAAACGGGCGCGAACCTCGCGCCCGGCGTGCTCAGGCGCCGGGAGAAAACGGCGCCGGATTCATGATCATCACGTCCTGGCTCTGGATGGCGTCGAGCGCCCACACGCCGGAGATGAACGTCTGCCACTCGGGATCGGCATACATGGCGGCCCGGCGCGCCTCGCGGTCAGCCAGGCTGTCATAGCCCCACATCAGCACCGTCGTGTGCAGATGTCCGATTTCGCTGACATAAAGTCCGAGAAAGCGGTTGAGGTGTCGCTTCTGGATCGGCAGCCCCTGTTGTTCGTACTTCTTCATCCAGCCGTCGACTGTGCCGGGGCGGAAGGTATAGGTGCGGTGTTCGACGATCATCGCGAGGTCTCCGTTAGAATGAAGTCACTGGCCCGTTCGCCGATCATGATGGCGGGGGCGTTGGTGTTGCCGCTGGAGATGATGGGCATGATCGAGGCGTCGGCGACGCGAAGTCCGTCGATCCCCCGAACCTTGAGACGGTTGTCGACCACAGCCATCGGGTCGTTGCCCATCTTGCAGGTGCCGACCGGATGGAATGTCGTCATGGCGTTTGCCCGCAACCATTTGACCATGTCGCCGTCACTGTCGACCGTCGGTCCCGGCGCAAGCTCCCGGCCGCGGTATTTGTCGAAGGCCTTCTGATTGATGATGTCGCGGGTCATGCGGATGGCATCGATCATGGTGCGCACGTCGAAATCGGTCTGCAGATAGTTGGCGCTGATCTTCGGCGGCTCCATCGGATTGTCGGAACGCAGCGTGATCTCGCCGCGGCTCTCCGGATTGACCGGGCCGACACGGATCGAGAACCCGTGATTGGCCTCGACGGGCACCTTTTTGAAGGGATTTGGAAAGTGTAGATTGGCCGTCTTTTCGAGCGCCGGCATGAAATGCAGCTGGATATCCGGGGCGGTCAGGTCCGATCGCGACTTGACGAAGGCGCCGGCCTCGTAAGGAAATGTTGTCGCGATGCCCTTGCCGAACAGCATGCCCTGGATGACCGACCAGGTCAGCTTGTCGGCTCTGAGATCCGAGTAGAGTGTCACCGGCTGCGGGCATTCATAGGCCATGACGCAGTCGACATGGTCCTGAAGGTTCTTGCCGACGCCCGGCAGGTCCTGAACGCTGCGGATGTTGAACTTGGCGAGCTCGTCGGCCGGGCCGATGCCCGACAGCATGAGGATCTGAGGCGAGTTGACGACGCCGGCAGAAAGGATCACCTGGCGATCCGCATGGACCCGCCGAATTCCGTTCTTCTGGCGGAACTCGACGCCGACGGCGCGACCGTTCTCGACAATGATCCGTTGTGTCTGAGCCCGGGTCACGATCGTCAGGTTGCGGCGGTTCTTTGCCGGACGCAGGAAGGCATAGGCGGTCGAGCAGCGCTTGCCTTTGCTGATCGTGAAGTCGTAGCGGCCAAAGCCTTCCTGGTCGGCGCCGTTGAAGTCGTCGTTGAGCGGATGCCCCGCCTGTCCGCCGGCCTCGTTGAAGACGTCAAGCAGCGTGTTCCAGCCGCGAGCGCGGCAGACGGTCAGCTCGCCCTCGCCATTGTGGTATTCGTCGCGGCGCTGAACATGCGCCTCCGAACGCCGGAATGCCGGCAGAACCTCGTCATAGGACCAACCGGACGATCCCATCTGTGCCCAGCGGTCATAGTCGTGGCGATTGCCGCGCACATAGATCATGCCGTTGATCGTCGAGGTGCCGCCGAGAACCTTGCCGCGCGGCCAATAGAGCGACCTGCCATTGAGAAACGGCTCGGGTTCCGTGTGGTAGTGCCAGTTGTAGATTCCGGAATGGAAGAGCTTTCCCATCAGCATCGGCAGGCGAAAGAGCGGGTTGGCATCCCTGCCGCCGGCCTCGATCAAGAGAACCTTGTGCGATGGATCGGCCGAAAGCCGGTTTGCCAGCACGCAACCGGCTGAACCGGCGCCGATGATGATGAAGTCGTAGGTATCGTGAGCCGCCATGGTTACCACGCAATGGGCTTTGCGCCCATCGCCTCCAGATATTCGTTGCAAAGGATGAACGGGTTTGGCCGAGAGAGGACCGCTTCGGCCCTGGCGGGGTGATCACGAAGGATGCAGCGCAGGTGACCGGCACTGCGCTCATCGATCCCGACCTCAAGAAGGGCTTCCGCCGCCGCATCGCCGAAGCCGATGAAAACCAGCGGTGTCCCGCGCTCGGCGAGCGCCTTTAGCGCTTGCCTGACGATGGGCCGCCAAAGCCTGAGGTGCCCGGCCGATTGATGCGGATCGATCGACACCTGAAAACGCGTGAGCGTCAGGGAGGCATTGAGCAGGAGGACGCCATCGGCCACCCAGCGATCGGCGACACCCGCGGGCGGCTCCATGTCCACCAGCCCGCTTGCCATCGCGGCAAGCGTCTTCGGCCAATCGTCGAAACTGCGGGCGTAGCTCTGATCGCCGGTGCGCGCCGCCACAATCAGCTGCATGTAGGCGCGAATGCTCTTCGAGAACATCTTGTCGAGCTCGTGCCAGGCCGCGACATTGCCGGTTTCGAAGGCGCGGCCTGTGGCAAAGCCCGGTTCGGGATAGGGATCCTGGCCGAGAACGACACACCGGACATCTTCAGGCGAGATGGCGTCGAAGGCGC
Source organism: Ensifer sp. LC384 (assembly GCF_001695865.1). NCBI lineage: Bacteria > Pseudomonadati > Pseudomonadota > Alphaproteobacteria > Hyphomicrobiales > Rhizobiaceae > Ensifer > Ensifer sp. LC384. Next base: position 23,808 of record NZ_MBST01000039.1, on the reverse strand, counting down.
GCAGGCAATGCGCGCCTGCCGGCATTCCGGGAAAGATCTTGCCGCGACGCACGGGAAAGATCGGCTCCCAGACCTCGAGTTCGAGCTCCGCTGCGATCGCATCGATATCGGGCTCCGCCTGGCCGATGAGCGCGCGCCAGTTCGCGTCGAGGTCCAACGACCAGTTGATCGTGAACTCCCTCATGGCGTCTTTCAACAGCATGGCCAATGCGCACCCCCTCCCAAGGCGTTCCGTTTTGTGGTCGGCTGAAAAACCTGACCAAACGGTCAATTTCTTCATGAAAAAAGTTGACCAAATTGTCAACTTATTTTTTAAGGGGTGATAGGCCGAACCGTTCGAGTCCACTCTCGCCAGTTGTGCTAGAAAGGGCTGCAATGGTTCGGCCGGAAGGGCGTCGGCAATGTCGACCGGGATTAGTGACCCTGTGAGATCAACAAGGATGGATCGTCAGCAAAATGGCCAGTGCTGAGAAATCGCGAAAGCAGCTCGTGACCGACAACGCGGACGAGCGTATACGGGCGCGCAACGTTTTGAAGATATTGAAGGCGGCGACGGAGCTATTCTCGCGCAAGGGTCTGGATGGCACCAGAATAAACGAGATCGCCGAGCTTTCCGGCCTGCCGAAGGGAAACGTCTATTATTATTTCTCCTCCAAGGAGGAAATCTACAAAGCAACGATCGCTCACCTGATCAACAGCTGGGACCAGGCGTTCCGCCATATCTCGGCGGATCGGGAGCCGGCCGAGGCGATCGAGGCCTATATCAAGGCGAAGCTCGAGCATGCGCGGCGAAACATCGCCGAGACCCGCCTGTTTGCCAACGAGATCCTGCAAGGTGCCGAACATCTGCCGGCGGATGCCCGCCAGCACATGCGGGAGGTCACCGCCGAGAAGGCGGAGGTATTGAACGCGTGGACAGCTGCCGGAAAACTCGCGCCGGTGGACCCGAGACATCTGTTCATCATGCTGTGGTCGGCGACGCAGTTCTACGCCGAGTTCGAGGCCCTAGCCTGCGATGCCTTGCAGGTGGGGCAACTCAAAGCGAGCGACTACAACGCGGCGGCTCGAACGATATCCGAAACGGTGCTGAATGGCCTGAGGCCGCGCACATAGCGACGGGCCTCAGGCATTGCTCTTGTCGGGTCGAAGTCCACCTCGAGCCCTTTGGTGATGGTCTGCGTTGCATGCCGAGCAGGGCCCCGGGGGATATCGGCCCACCAGATGTTTCTTCTACCATCACAGAACTCGGTAGGCTCGCTCTGCCAAGTGGCGAGCGCCGCGCAGCACGGTTCGCATACACGCACGCCTTGTCTTCGTGGACACGGTGTATGCCGTAACGATCCCTGACGTTGAGCGGTTACATGACGCCGAAGCGCTCGAATGCCTCGACCGTAGTCATGCCGGCTTCGATGGCGAGGCGAACCTTGTTTTCGGTCTCGGCCTTTTCGAATGCCAGAGCGATCGCCTCCTTCTCCGCCTCGCGCGGAATGACCAGAACGCCGTCGCGATCGCCGAAGAGAACGTCGCCGGGCCGGATTCGGATGCCGCCGATCTCAATCGGAACCGCGTAGTCGACGACCTTGCCGCGAGGTCCTTGGTCCTGCGCATAGGATCCGTAGCAGAAGGTCGGAAAGTCGAGAGCGAGAATGCCGCCGCCGTCTCGGCAGTAGCCGTCGCAGATCGCGCCTGCGGCTTTCAGCTGGATCGCGCGCGTCGACATCAGTTCGCCCCAGACGGCGTAACGCGGCGAGGCGCCGGAGCATACGTAGATTTCGTTGGGTTTCAGGCTGTCGAGCGCATGAAACATCAGGCCGAACGGCTTGGAGCTGATCTCGGCGTGGCCGCCGGTTCCAGCGGTTGCAAAGAAATCCGCCTCAAGCACCGGCATGGCACGCCCGACCGCCACCATATCATCACGCAGGGCGCGGATGCGGGGCGGCAGGAACTGATGCTGCAGCCCCATGGTATCAAGAATATCGCCGACAACGGCGGTGAAGAGCCGGCTTCGCATCGCCGCGAACAATTCGGCGTCGTCCTCAAAGGTCTTCATCGTGTCACCTGTTCGTTCTGTGCGGCCCTGACCGCTGCAATGCCCTGCATGACGCCGCGGATCTCGGCCAGCCCCTTCAGGCGGCCGATGAGCGAGTAGCCGGGGTTGATCCTTTCCTTGCCGATGTCGTCGGCAAGCAGATGCCCGTGGTCGGGGCGAACGGGGATCTGCCAGTCGTCGCGTCCCTCAGCGTGCCGGCGTTCCTGCTCCTGCAACAGGGCGAGAATGACGGCCGGAATATCGCTCGACCCGCCGAGATGATCGGCTTCATGAAACGACCCGTCAGCTTCGCGCTGGACATTGCGCAGATGGGCGAAATGGATGCGGGGGCCGAATTGGCGCACCATGGCGGGCAGGTCATTCTCGGCGCGGGTGCCATAGGATCCGGTGCAGAAGGTCAGGCCATTGGTGGGGCTGTCGGCGGCCGCCAGGATGCGGCGCGCGTCATCCGCCGTGGATACGATCCGCGGCAAACCGTAGAGCGGGAAGGCCGGATCATCCGGGTGAATGCAGAGTTTCACCCCGATCTCCTCGGCAACCGGCACGATCTCGCTTAAGAAACGGCCGAGGTTTTCGTGCAGGTCCTCGGCTTCGACGCCATCGTACTCCGCGAGCGCTCCGAGAAAGCCGGCGCGATCGAACTTGCGTTCCGACGCCGGCAGGCCGGCAATCAGGTTGCGTTCGATACGGTCGATCTTCGTTGAGTCCATTGTGGTAAAGCGAGCTTGTGCCGTTTCGATCTCGGCGGGCGCATAGCTTTGCTCGACACGCGGCCGTTTCAACACGAAGAGATCGTAGGCGGCGAAATCGATGGCATCGAAGCGTAGCGCGTACCCGCCGGTCGGCAGGGGGTGCATGAGTTCTGTGCGGGTCCAGTCGACCACCGGCATGAAATTGTAGCAGACCGTGCGAATGCCGCAGCGCGCCAGCGCGCGCATCGTGTCCTTGTACCAGCCGATGTAGCGTGCGCTGCCTGAGGATGCCAGCTTGATCGAGTTGTGCACCGGGATGCTCTCGACGACGCTCCAGCGCAGGCCCGCTGCCTCGATCAATGCCTTGTGCTTCAGGATCTGATCGTCGGACCAGGGCGAGCCGTCATAGATGTGATGAAGCGCTGAGACGATGCCCGTCGCGCCCGCCTGCCGGATATGGCTGAGCGGCACCGGATCATCCGGGCCATACCAGCGAAAGCAATCTTCCATCAGCCTCATCTCTTAAGCTCCTGCTATTCCGCGATGATCTTATTGTTGGACCAGATGATGCATTAAGGGCAGCGATCACAGAGATTTCAAGCGAAAAGAAGCTATAATCGCTATTTTATCGGCGGAATGATGAAATTGCTGACGCTGAGCTTGACTTGTCGTTAAATCTGGACCAACAAATATAGCCACACACAGGAGGAGAGCGTGGCGCACAATTCGGCAAAACCGGAGCAATCGACAGGTGTCGAGCCAGCTGAAGTCGGCAAGACGTCGGCGGTCGACAGGCTCGTCGAGCAGATCAGGGATCTGATTGCCGAGCGCGGCCTCGGGATCGGTGACGCGCTACCGACCGAACGCGATCTCGGTGAACAGTTTCAGGCAGGGCGGAACACGGTTCGAGAGGCGCTTCAGGTTCTGCGGGCCTATGGCCTGGTCGAAACCCGCCCCAAGGTTGGAGCCGTCATCAGTGGCGGTCATGGCGAGGCGATCCGTAGGCTTTTTGCCTTTCACAACGGCATTTCGCCCGATTCCTTCCGCGATCTTCAGGGCTTCCGCCGCATCATCGAGACCGGCGTCGGCGACCACATCATCCTTCATGCAAGCGAAGCCGACCTCGACAGGCTGGAGGCGACCAATGCGCGCATCCGGACGGCTGAGAACGCGGAAGAAGCGGCCCGTTACGACTACGAATTCCACGAGGCTATCGTCGATTTGTCAGGCAACAGGACGACCCTTGCTGCTTACCGGATGATGCGCACGGTCATCGAGGAAGTCATGCGCCTCGGTAAGGCGGAGCGGCCGGTCCAGTCGGCGACCTACGAGGCCCATGCCGAAATCATCGGTGCGCTGAGAGCACGCGACCGAATTGCCTACGCCTATCTCATGAGCCGCCATCTCGAATTCGGCCTCAAATTCGTCGGTGCACCAACCGGCGGACAGGCCGCCGCGACTAAGGCTTAGGCTGCGGCGGCATCGTTTTTTAGCATTCAGTCAGAACCGGCCCCTTTGCCCGCGGGGCCGGCACTACGATCAAGGGCTTTGGGGGAGGAGACCCAGTATGATCATTGCAAAACGCCACGTCCTGACGTTCGCAGCACTTCTGGTGAGCACCAGCTTCACACCGAGCGCGGTTCTTGCCGACGGCAAGGCGATCGCCGGCATCGTCTTCCAGCAGGACCAGTATTTCCGCGGTATCCAGATCGGGATGGAGAAGGCGGCGGAAGCCGCCGGCGACGAGCTGCTGGCCGGAAACAGCGACAGCAAGCTCGAAAAAGAAGCGCAGCTGATCGACACCTATATCGCGCGCGGCGTCAACTCGATCGTGGTCGCGCCGCTGTCGGCCGACGCATCGGTTCCCGCGCTCAAGAAGGCGCGCGATGCCGGCATCACCGTGGTCACCTATGGCACATCTGCCAATGGCGACGTCGCTCAGGCGACGGTGACCAGCTCGGATCGGGATATCGGCATTGGCACCGGTGAGGCGGCCGCCCCGTTTTTGAAAACCCTCGGCAATGGCGAGAAGGTCAAGATCGGGACGCTCGCCTTCAAGGCGCTCTTGACGGAACAGTCGAACGCTCGTGTTGAAGGTTTCCTTCACGTCGTGTCCAGTCAGGTCGAGATCGTTGCGCAACAGGATGCCTGGCTGGCCGAGAAGGCATTGGCCGTTGCCAGCGACATGCTGACCGCCAACCCGGATATCAAGGTGATCTACGCGGCTAACGAAGGCGGCACGATCGGCGCCGTCCAGGCGGTGAAGAAGGCGGGACTTGAAGGCAAGGTTTTCGTTTTCGGCACAGATGGTTCCGAGCAGCTCGCCAACATGCTTCTCGACAAGGATAACGTGCTTCAGGCGACGACAGCGCAGCAGCCTCTCGAAGTGGGCAAGCAGGCGATCGAAGCGGCGCAGAAGCTTCTGGAAGGCAAGACCTTCGAGACCAAGGTCAATGTTCCCGTCCTTCCGCTGACGCGCGCAAATGCCGGCGGCGTGGCCGCCTACAAGGAGGGCCTGAAGGCTCTGAAATGAGGCTCCCGGGCGGGGCCCGTTGGCCCTGCCCACCATTTGCTGCGCCAACCGGGAACCACGGATGACCTATTCTCAGCCCCGGACAGATGCCGCCCAAGGGCGGCTCGAGTTCCGATCCGTCACGAAACGTTACGGCCCGACGGTTGCCCTGTCGGAGTTTACCCATGACTTTGCCCCGGGGCGGGTTCATGCCCTGATGGGAAAGAACGGCTCCGGCAAATCGACGCTGATCAAGCTTCTCGCCGGCGTGACCGAACCCACCTCGGGCACGATCAGTGTCAATGGAAGAGACCAGGCCTTTACCTCGCCGCACGATGCGTTCGATGCAGGCATCGTGACGGTGCATCAGGAACTCTCGCTGGTCCCCGAACTGTCCGTCGGCGAGAACATCTTTCTTGGTCGCCTGCCGCACCTCAGGCGCGCCGGCTTGCGTGTCGTCGACTGGAAGGGTTTGCATCGGCGCGCGACCGAGCTTCTGTCCGACATGGGGCTTTCGATCGATTCCCGCCAGCCGGTCTCAGCCCTCAGCGTTGGGCAGCAGCAGGTCGTCGAGATCGTCAAGGCGATGTCCTTCAACCCATCGATCCTGCTGCTTGACGAACCGACATCGGCGCTCGCCTCGAAAGAGGTCAAGCAGCTTTTCGCGTTGATTGCGCGATTGCGGGCTCGCGGCGTGACGATGATCTACATCACGCATCGCATGAGCGAGCTTTTCGAGATCGCCGACACCTGCACCGTCATTCGCGACGGCCACTATATCGGCGCGGTCGAGATGCGGGCGACTTCGCCCTCGGAGATCGTCGACATGATGTTCGGCGCCGCCGCCCGGACGACGCGTCCGCCGCGCCAGACGATCGACCGGGTGAACCCGCTGCTTGAAGTGCGCGGCCTGACCCGTGCGGGGCACTTCAACGACGTATCTTTCGACCTCTATCGCGGCGAAATCCTCGGCATTGCCGGCCTGCTCGGCTCGGGCAGGACCGAGCTTATGCGCGCGATCTTCGGAGCCGACCGCACCGACGCGGGCACGGTTCACTTTGCCGGGCGATCGATGACGGGGGCCACGCCGAGCCAGATGCGTGCTGCCGGCCTCGGCTATACGCCGGAGAACCGCAAGGAGGTCGGCCTCGTGCAATCGCTACCGACCGCCGACAATCTCTGCATGGCAAGTCTCGGCCCCATTGCGCGGGGCGGGCTCATCTCGCGTCGCTGGGAACAGCCGCATATCGATCGTCAGATTGCCGACCTGCATATCAAGTGCGGCGATCCGGAGTTGCCGGTGTCTTCCCTGTCGGGCGGCAACCAGCAGAAGGTGGTGATCGGCAAATGGCTGAACACCGCTCCTTCGGTGATGTTCTTTGACGAGCCGAGCCGCGGCGTCGACGTCCAGGCCAAGCGGCAGATCTTCGACATCATCTGGCAAAAGGCCTCCGAGGGCCTGGCGAGCATCTTCGTTTCGACCGAGCTCGAGGAGGTCCTCGAAGTGGCGGACCGCATTCTGGTGATGCACCACGGCAATGTGGTGGCGGAGGTGGACCCCACCCGGATCGATCTTACCCAACTCTACGGCCTATGCATGGAAGGGGCCTCCCAATGACACTTGTCAGCCAAACCGCCGAAGGCGGCGGACAGAACGTATCGCTGCGCCTCCTCAAGACCTACCCGATGGAGATCATCCTGGCGGGTCTGGTCCTGTTCCTGATCCTGATGGCGCCGGGCTTCGCCTCGACCGCCAATATCCTCAATGTGCTGCGCACCGTGGCGATGCTGGGGATCATCGCCTTCGGCATGACGGCGGTGATCATCTCGGGCGAGATCGATCTTTCGGTCGGCGCCGGGGTCGCCCTGGCCGGATGTATCGTCGCCTGGTTCGCTGATGCCTGCACGAACACGATCGGCGGTTGGAACGCGGTTATCCTCGGCTTCGCCGTCGCGCTCACCGTCGGCTTTTCGCTTGGCTACCTCACCGGCCGCTTCCGGCAATGGTTCAACGTCCCGACCTTCATTACCACGCTCGCGCTGTTTGCCGCCCTTCGCGGGGTCGCCAACCTCATTACCGGCGGATTTCCGCTGTCGGCGTTTCCGGCCGGTTTCGATTTCCTCGGTGGCGGCTACCTCTTCGGCATTCCCTTTCCGGTCTACATTTTCGCGCTCACCTTCGCCGCCATGCATTTCCTGATGAAATACACCAGCTTCGGCCGCGAGGTTTACGCCGTCGGCGGCAACATGGAAGCGGCACGGCTCTCGGGTATCGACATCTGGAAGGTCAAGGCGCTGACGCTCGGCCTCACCGGCGCGCTGACCGCGATTTCGGGCACGCTGATTGCGTCGCAGATCGGTGCTGGTACCGGCACCACCGCAACCGGTATGGAGCTTGACGTTATTGCGGCCGTCATCATCGGCGGCACCTCGCTTTTCGGCGGCAAGGGCCGCATCTGGGGAACCCTGATCGGGGTGCTGTTTCTCGGCTGCATCTCCAACGGCATGACGCTGATGAATGTCAGCGAATACTGGCAGTACGTCGTGCGTGGCGGGATCATCCTGGGCGCCGTGCTTCTCAACCAAGTCCTGGAACGTGTGCGTTAAGGGAAATTCGGAGCCGATCATGACTGAATTTCAAGGAAAAGTGGCGCTGGTCACCGGAACCTCCGGCATCGGGCTGGCATCGGCAATAAGGCTTGCTACGGCCGGCGCCCAGGTATTGGCCTGCGGCAACGACGCTGCGGCGAACGAGACGTTCGACCGGATCGCAAACGAGGGCGGCCTGGCAATGGCGTCGCGATTGGTCGACGTGTCAGTCGAGGCTGATGTGGCGGCGGCCGTCGCGGACGTGGTGTCGCGACATGGTGGACTTGATGTCGTCGTCAACGCCGCTGCCGTTCATCCCTTTGGCACCGTGCTCGATACCAGCTTCGAGGTCTGGAACCGGTGCCTGTCCGTCAACGTCGGCTCGATCTACCTGACGGGTCGCTTCGCCATCCCCGAGATGACCAAGCGCGGCGGCGGAGCGATCGTCAACATTTCCTCGGTCCAGGGCCATAGCTGCCAGCAGAACGTGGCGGCTTACGTCGCGACCAAGGGCGCCATACATGCGCTGACCCGTGCGATGGCGCTCGACCACGCCGACGCCCGGGTGCGGGTGAATTCCGTGAGCCCCGGTTCCGTGCGCACGCCGCTCCTGTCGCTTGCGGCGCGCACCTATGGCGGCGAGGGCGTCAGCGAGGAGGAGGCCTTCGCCCGCTTCGCCGCCGCCCATCCGATCGGCCGCATCGGCGAACCGGAGGAAGTCGCAGAACTCGTCGCCTATCTCGCATCCGATCGCGCCGGCTTTATCACCGGATCGGACTTCCGCATCGACGGCGGGCTTACTGCCGGCATCGGCGTGAAATAATCGCACAGGGAAAGAACAAGATGAAGATCGGCCTTGGCCTCTATCGTGAACAGCTCACGCCTGACAACTACCGCTTCGCGCTCCAGTCCGGAGCGACCCACATCGTTGCGCACCTGACCAATTATTTCGCTGGTAAGGATCCCAAGATCGACAGCGGCGACCACGGCGGATGGGGCGATTGCTCGGGCGACCGCCCTTGGACCTTTGAGGAGCTGTCGGCTCTGGTTCAGGATGTTCGCGCAGCCGGGCTCGAGCTTGCGGCGATCGAGAATTTTTCGCCACGCTTCTGGCATGACATCCTGCTCGATGGACCGGAACGCGATGTGCAGATCGAGGCCCTGAAGCAACTGATCCGCGACGCCGGACGCGCGGGCGTGCCCTGCATCGGCTACAACTTCTCGCTCGCCGGCGTCTATGGCTGGACGCGCGGCCCATATGCCCGCGGCGGCGCAGAATCCGTCGGCTTCGGCGTCGAGGATGCTCCTGGCGCCGTGCCCGATCCGGACGCTCCCATCCCCGACGGCATGGTCTGGAACATGCGGTATCGGCGCGGCGTGCCAGGCGCCCAACCGGTCTCGGTCAGCAGCGCCGAGATCTGGGATCGCCTGTCGCGCTTCCTGAGAGATGTGGTTCCGGTCGCCGAGGAAGCCGGCGTCATGCTCGGCGCCCACCCGGACGATCCGCCGGCCGAAGTGCTGCGTGGCACCGCCCGCCTCGTCAACAGGCCGGAAAAGTACGACCGGCTGCTGTCGATCGTCGACTCTCCGTCGAACGGGCTGGAGCTGTGCCTCGGTTCGCTCCAGGAAATGCCCGGCGGCGATATCTACGAGCATGTTCGTCGTTTCGCGCGCTCGGGGCGCATCGGCTACATCCATTTCCGCAATGTGAAGGGCAAGATGCCGCGCTACGTCGAAACCTTCGTCGACGAAGGCGATATCGACATGGCCGAAATCGTGCGCATCCTGCGTGATGAGAATTACCAGGGCGTGATGATCCCCGACCATACGCCGGCCATGACCTGTGCCGCCTCATGGCATGCGGGCAAGGCCTTTGCGCTCGGGTACATGCGCGCGTTGGTGCAAAACGCCCATGCCCTCGGACCGTCCCGATCCCTCGCCCACGATCTTGCGGCCGAATAGGAGCGCGGATGAAGAGGTCCGTCACCTGCGTCGCCCCGGTCGGCGACAAATGCGGCGAGGGTGCAGTCTGGTCGGCATCCGAGCAGGCGCTCTACTGGAGCGACATCAACCGCTTCCTCGTTCATCGGTATGATGAGGCGAGCGGTTCGGTCCGGTCCTGGATGTTCGACGAGCCGGTGGTGGCGGTTTGCCTCAGCAACGAGCCGGGGCGGCTCCTTCTGGCGCTTGCCTCAAAACTGGTCTGGTGGTGGCCGGAAACCGACCGGCGCGAGGATCATGGCTTCGGCTTGCCCGGTTATCCGCGCGTGCGTCTGAATGATGGGCGTGCGGATCCGGCGGGAAACTTCTGGGTCGGGTCGATGAAGAACAATGTGCTGCCCGACGGCGAACTTGGCGAAGCGGCCGAAGGCGAGGGCATTCTCTACCGCATCGCGCCGGACGGAACGGTGAGCGAATGGCGGCACGGGCTCGGCATTTCCAATACGCTGTGCTGGAGCCCCGACAGCAGCACCTTCTATTTCGCCGATACGCTTGCCAACGAGATTTATGCCTTCGACTACGCAATGGCGGACGGATCGATCTCGAACGAACGGACCTTCCTTGCCGACTTCTCGCGCGGTTCGCCGGACGGTTCGGCGATGGATAGCGATGGTTTCCTTTGGAACTGCCGTTTCGGCGGTGGCTGCATCGCGCGCATATCGCCCGCTGGCACCGTGGCGGAAATCATCGACATGCCGGTCACCAACATCACGACCTGCACCTTCGGCGGCGCCGATCTGAAAACGCTCTATGTCACGACGGCCAGCATCCTCTCAAAACCCGGGGAACGGCTCGCCGGCAGCTTGTATGCGCTGAAAGTCGATGCCCCCGGACTGGTGGAGAACCGTTTTGGCGGGGCAGCTTAGAGATGACTGAGACGACAAGGCGAGGCCTGGCCTGGGCGCACGGATGCCTCGCGGTGCAGTCCCTGGGCGGTATGCTTGGCCCGGCGCTCTTCCTGTTGCCCGACGGGCGGCAGGTAAGCCCGCTGCATGTGGCGCCCTGGGGCCGGGATCCAAACAGAGTGGCGCTGCCGCCGATCCTGCAGGAATTGCGCGGCGAATGGCCCTGCGTGCCCTTCGGCAGCGACGGTTCGCGCCCGCTTTCCGCCGGTTGGTCGGATACAGGCGAGAATTTCGCTGGCGCGGATGTGCCGCACGGCCACGGCTCGAACGCGCATTGGAACTGGGGCGACTGCGACGAGCGGCAGATCGTCTTGACGTGCCGCTATCCGGACGGCCATCCCGTGCGCCAATTGCGCCGGCGCATCGTGCCGGACCCGCATGCCGCCGCCGTCGACATCACGCTCGAAATCGAGGTGCGCAGACCCTGCAGACTTCCGATCGGCCTGCATCCCACTTTCCGCCTTTCATCCCGGCCAGGGTCCGTCGGGATCGAACCCGGAAACTATGGCGAGGCGCGCGGTTTTCCCGGCGATGTGGAGCCGGGGGTGACGCTGTTTGCGCCGGGTGGACGATGGTCGAGACTTCAGAGCGTCGATGCCCGAGATGGCGCCATCGTCGATGCGGCATCGGTGCCGCTTGACCAGAATGTCGAGGAACTGCTGCAACTGGTCGGCATCGATGGTGCGGTTGCCTTGCACTACCGTGACGAGGGTTTTCGCGCGCGCCTTGAATGGCAGCAGGAGCATTTTCCCAGCCTGCTGCTCTGGTACAGCAACCGCGGTCGCAAGGCTTTTCCGTGGGACGGGAAACATCTGGCACTTGGCGTTGAACCGGTCTGCTCGGCCTTCGATCTCGGTCCGGCCGTGTCGACGGCCGACAATCCTGTGGCTTCGCCGGCCACCCCTACCTCGCTGTCCTTCCATCCCGATCAGCCATTCACCACGCGCTACCGGCTCTCGGTCGAAGCCGCCGCCATGGGCTGAAAACGCCCTTCGCCCGACCGCCCAACGAAAGACCATGAACCATGAAGTTGCTTCGCCTCGATATCGCCGGTTCCGTCATCCCCTGCGCGCTGGACGCCCAAGGAGCGGCACGAGACCTGTCCTCCGTTGTCCCGGATATTTCTGCCGATGTGCTCGCCACGTCACTTGACGCGCTTTTGGCGATCGACCTTTCGACGCTGCCCAAAATCATCCTTCGATGATGGCGATCTCCTGCCGCCGGTACCCACCCCACGAACGATCTGGTGCATCGGGCTCAACTATTCCGACCATGCAGAGGAAGCCGGATTGCCGGTGCCGCAGGAGCCGATCCTTTTCAACAAGTCGGCCGCGACCTATTGCGGACCGAACGCGCCGCTTCTCCATTCGCCGAAAATGAGCAAACTCGATTGGGAGGTCGAGCTCGGCATCGTCATCGGCAAACATGCGCTCAACGTATCGCCGGACAAGGCGATGGATCACGTTCTCGGCTACACCGTTGTGAACGATGTCTCCGAACGGGCCTGGCAGATGGAGCGCGGCGGGCAGGGGGTGAAGGGCAAGAGCTTTCCTAATTTCTGCCCGACCGGCCCTTGGCTGGTGACGCGCGACGAAGTCCCGGATCCGCAAGGCCTTTCGATGTGGCTGGATGTCAATCGTGAGCGCATGCAGAGCGGTAATACCGCTCGGATGATCTTCGATGTCCGCACCATCGTTTCCTACATGAGCGAATTTTGCGCGCTTGAGCCGGGCGACCTCATCTGCACCGGCACGCCTCCCGGCGTCGGCATGGGGCAGAAGCCGCCGCGCTATCTTAGCCCCGGGGATGTGGTCGAACTGGGTATCGAAGGGCTGGGCCAGCAGCGGCAGACAGTACGGGTGCTTTGATGCCCGACGGCGACGGAAAGGCTGGAGCGATGATGCACAATATGACGCAGAGACTGCTCGGGCGCGTGGCGGTGGTCACTGCGGCCGGTCAGGGGATCGGCCGGGCCGTCGCCAAGCGCCTGGCTGCCGAAGGTGCGCAGGTCCATGCCAGCGACATCAATGCCGTTGCCGACTATTTCTCGAGCTTCGAGCAGGTTGACATTGTCGTGCATGCCGTCGGCTATGTGCACCAGGGCACGATCGAGGAATGCTCGGTTGATGACTGGCGACGCTCCGTCAGCATCACGCTCGACAGCGCCTATCATGTGCTCGCGTCAGCGATCCCCAAGATGAAGGCGAACGGTGGCAGCATCATCACGATTGGTTCGGTGGCTTCGTCGATCAAGGGCTTCCCGAGGCGCGCCGCCTACGGTGCAGCCAAGGGCGGCGTGATCGGGCTGACGAAGGCGGTTGCCGCAGACTATGTGTCGTCAGGAATACGCTGCAATTCCGTTTGCCCGGGCACTGTCGCTTCGCCTTCACTCGAAGCCCGTATCGACGAACTGGCGGCAAGGCTTGGCAGTTGCGAAGAAGCCCATAGCTCCTTCATCAGCCGACAGCCTGCCGGCCGGTTCGGAACAGCCGAAGAGATCGCAGCCATCTGCGCGTCTCTCGCTTCGGACGAGGCCGCATTCATCACCGGTCAGGCGATCAATGTAGACGGCGGCATCACGATTTGAGTTCGTTGGGTGCGGCAGTGTCTGACCTCGCCACGCGAAGCCGGCTTCTGACAGGCGAACCCGTAACTTCGTTGGCGACTTGTCCAGGTAGATCACGCCGCGTTCGGATGTCAGGCAAGTGGACCGATGGGGCGTCTACCGCAGTGCGGTGCTCAGCTAACGTTCAGCGGTCGCTTATCGATGTCACTCATCGCTCGGAAAACCCCTTTTGGCTGGCGCAAAACCGGCCACACACATGCACATTTTTGCAGGGCGTTTGGGTGTCGCAGGAGCGCCGCTGATTTATACCAATGGGTCCCGGTTTCGAAAAAATTAGAATTTTCAATGGACATCCGGAACTCTGAGTCGTAATAAAGGCAATCCTTTGCGCCTCGGCAGCTATCTGTCATTGTAAAAACGGCAGTTTCTTCGCGCTCATCAACGCAGCATGTATTATTATAATAATACTCATCTGGCGATTATCGAGGATTAACTTGACCATCCTTCATGTGGATGGATGATGGTGTCTAAAAACGCGTTTCCTTGAGTGAATTTTGCTTGAGGAGTGTTGAAAACCACAAACAAGGAGAGTGCGTCAGCTATTGAGCAGGCGGCAATTTTTTATGGCTTTTACGACGGAACACGAAAACGGCACGTCCGAGGGTTCGACCAAGATCAGATTGAAGGACGTCTACAAGATTTTCGGGGAACGGCCCGAAGATGGCCTGGAGCTCCTTCGCTCCGGCAAGAGCAAGGCAGAGATTCACCGAGCAACCGGTTGCTCCATTGGCGTCAACAACGCCAGCTTCGATATCAGGGCGGGTGAGATCTTCGTGATCATGGGCCTGTCCGGTTCCGGGAAATCCACACTTCTGCGCCTCCTCAACCGGCTGATCGAGCCGACATCCGGATCGATCGAGATCGACGGCCACGATATTACGAAGATGTCGCGCAAGGCTCTGATCGAGCTCCGTCGCCGGGACATCAGCATGGTGTTCCAGTCCTTCGCGCTTCTCCCAAACCGCACTGTTCTCAACAACGCCGCCTTCGGGCTGGAAGTGGCCGGCGTCGGCGAGGCCGAACGCAAGGCCAAGGCCATGGCCGCGCTGAAAGCCGTCGGGCTCGACGGCTATGGCGAAAGCCGTCCGGACGAGCTGTCAGGCGGAATGAAGCAGCGCGTCGGCCTTGCCCGCGCTCTGGCAAGCGAACCGTCGATCCTGCTCATGGACGAGGCATTCTCGGCGCTTGATCCGCTGATCCGCACTGAAATGCAGGACGAGCTGGTTCGTCTGCAATCCGAGCAAAGCCGCACGATCGTCTTCGTCAGCCACGATCTCGATGAGGCGATGCGCATAGGTGACCGTATCTGCATCATGCAGAATGGAAACGTCGTTCAGGTCGGCACGCCGGACGAAATCGTCGGCAATCCTGCCAACGACTATGTCCGGTCGTTCTTCCGCAATGTCGACGTATCGCAGGTTTTCAAGGCCGGCGACGTGGCGCGAAAGAACCAGATCACGATCATAGAGCGTCAGGGCGTTTCTGCCGCTGCCGCGCTGGAGCAGATGAAGAGCCGCGATCGGGAGTTCGCGATCATCGTCGGCCGCGACATGAAATACCATGGCATGGTCAGCCAGGCGTCCTTGATGGAGAAGATCCGTTCGAAGGCGGAAGACCCGTATCGCAAGGCTTTCCTTGCGGACGCCGCGCCGATCCCTGCCAGCGAGCAGCTCTCGAGCGTCCTTGGGCAAGTGGCGGCAACCGCATGGCCGGTGCCGGTCGTCGACGACCAGGATCGTTACGTCGGCGCCATCAGCAAGTCGGTGCTGCTCGAGACGCTCGACCGCGCAAACTGAACCTCACCAGCCAATCGGATAAAACCATGAGCTTCGACATCGGAGACGGCATCGATTCGGCCGTCAATTACATCCTCGACAATTTTTCGCCCACGCTCGACTTCATCGCCGCGTCGATCGGATTCGTGACGAGCGGATTGCAGAGCGGCCTGCTCAGCATTCCCATGCCGGTCGGCATCGGAATCTTTGTTCTTCTCGCTTTATGGCGCGTCTCATTCGGCTTCGCCGTCTTTGCCGGGCTTTCGCTTTCGCTGGTCGGGCAGATGGGGCTGTGGGGAGCGATGATGGAGACGCTGTCCCTGGTCATTGCTTCGACTGTGATCGCGATGATCGTCGGTCTGCCGCTCGGCGTGGCCATGGCGCGCCGGGATTCCGTCGCCGCGATCATCCGCCCGGGGCTTGATCTGATGCAGACGATGCCGGCCTTCGTCTACCTCATTCCGGCGGCAATGTTTTTTGGGCTGGGCGCGGTTCCGGGCACCATTGCGACCGTCATCTTTTCGATGCCGCCGGTGGTGCGCCTGACCAATCTCGGCATCCGGCAGGTGCATGTGGAATTCGTCGAGGCGGGCAATGCCTTTGGCTGCACGCCAACCCAGCTTCTCCTCAAGGTTCAGCTGCCCAACGCAATGCCGTCGATCATGGCGGGCATCAACCAGACCATCATGCTGTCTCTGTCCATGGTGGTCATCGCCTCGATGATCGGCGCCGGCGGCCTCGGCAACACGGTGCTGACTGGCATTCAACGGCTCGATGTCGGCACCGGCTTCGAAGGCGGTCTGGCCGTGGTCATCCTCGCCGTCATTCTCGACCGCCTGACCCAAAGCCTTGGAAAGAAGCGCGCCTCTTGGCGCCTGCCGTTCTCCAAATTTGGGTTGCGCGAGCCCGAGGCCAAAGCCGCCTGAGCGCAGGCTTCTTCATCAGCGGACATGTGTCCGCGATCATTCGAAATGCACGGAAGGATTGGATATGTTCAAGACAATCGCAACCATCGGCCTGGCCGCCATGTTCGTTACCGGCCCGGCAGGCGCCAGCTTCGCGCAAGAAGCAAAGCCGGTGAAAATCGGCTGGGCAGCATGGTCGGACGCGGAATTCGTCACCAAGCTGGCGGCGAAGATCATCAGGGATGAGCTGGGGCGGGATGTCGAGCTCGTGCAGACCGACGTGGCGCCGCTTTATCAGGGTGTGAGCCGCGGCGATCTCGATGCGATGATGATGGCATGGCTACCGCAGACCCATGCCGATTACTACGGCAAGGTAAAGGACAAGGTCGAGACGCTCGGCACTGTCTATGAGGGCGCCAAGCTCGGATGGGTCGTCCCAGCCTATATTCCGGAAAGCGAGCTCAATTCGATCGAGGATCTGCAGAAACCCGAGATCAAGCAGAAGCTTGCCTCGACAGTTCAGGGCATCGATCCCGGCTCCGGCCTGACGCGTCTTTCGGAAAAGGCGCTCAAGGACTACGGCCTCGACGGTTACAAGCTTCAGATCTCCAGCGAAGCCGGGATGCTGACGGCGGTCGACCGCGCGATCAGAACCGAAAAATGGTTCATTGCAACGTCCTGGAGCCCCCATTGGATGTTCGGCAAATACGACCTTCGCTACATCGCCGATCCGAAGGGCGCGCTCGGTGAAGCCGAACATGTCGACGTTTTGGCGCGCAAGGGGTTCAAGCAGGACAATCCTGATGTCGCCGGCTTCCTTTCCCGCATGAAGCTGCCGATCGGCGATCTGGAAGCCGCGATGTTCCAGGCGCAGCAGACCTCCTATGAAGCTGCGGTTGAGAAATACATCGCTGATCATCCCGATCAGGTGAAAGCCTGGACCGGAAAGTAAGCCGGTCAGACCACTGAGAAAGAGCCCGGCGTCGGTCAAACCGTGCCGGGCGACCACTCGCATCAGAATGGAAAGGGATATCGATGAACTTCAATGATTGTGAGAAGGCGATCTGCGTCCAGGATGACACGATTGGCGGACGCATGTCGCTCGCCCGCGATGCGCTGAATGTTTCAGCACAAAGCGCGGCCAAGGTCGTCGGCGTCGATACGAGCACATGGTTCGATTGGGAAAATGACCGAGCTGCTCCACGCGCCAATCGCCTGACGATGATTGCCGGCGTTCTCAGCGTGAGCCTCTCATGGCTGCTGACGGGACGGGGAACAGGACCAAGGTACCTTTCGTCGTAACGTCTCATCTTTCCTCTGGGCGGCTGGTTTTCATTCCGCCTGGGGGGATCGTTTTGTCCGACGAAGCGGCTGCACTTGTCGTGGGCCGCTTGTTCGCAAGTCAGTCGGCTCCAGCCGGAAGGGTGCGGGAAGCGCCGGCCGTGGCGTTTGTGTCCACCGGAGCGTACCGCAATTCGATGTCGGGAAGTCGTGACGTGTTTGCCGGTAGCTCGGGCCGTGCTTCTCCCGGCTTGACCGGATCGAGCAGATCTTTTCTAACGAAGCTCATCTCGATGACCAGGGGGTCGCCTTGGCCATCGCTTCCGCCATAATTGTTGGCATGGAGGAAGACGATCTTGAAATTCGCCATTCCCTCCACAAACCTCGCGATCCGATCTCTGTTGAGGTCGATATCATGGAATTCCATCACGACGCTTGTGAAGCGGTCCGAATATTTCACCAGGTCGTCAAGGATACGATACTCGGAGCCCTCGATATCGATCTTGAGGAAGATGTCATTCCCGGTGAATTCTTTGAGGAGACCAGCGACACTGACCTCGCCCGGTTGATCATAACCAATTCTAATGGGACGATGCTCTACCCCGGGCCGGCTGAAGAACCACCGATAGTCCAGATAGCGCGTCAGTCTTGCCCAGCGAAGCCGCAGGGCCTGCTCGACATAGTATCGCAGCCAGAATTTCCAGGTGACGGAGTGGTCGAAGCAAACGACGCCGACGTCGGCAAGCTTACGAAACTCCTTTTCGAACTGCCAGTCGTCGTTCAATCCCATGCTGATCAGAAGCCTGGAGGCACGAACCGCCCGCTCCGACACGACATAACCGCCGTCACGTGGAGATCCGAGACGGATCAGGCCACCGGCGTCAATCGGCTTCCACGAGGCAGGCAGCATGATGGGCTCTCCTTTTCAACCCAGGAGTGCTAGCAGCGCTGGCTTTCCATCGCGTTAATTCTCTGCGCTTCATCGCGGGCGCTGGCAGCATCTGGCACTGGGATTATCACGATCAGCAAGTCAGCCCGCTGATTTCCCGCCCGGCGTAGTTGAGCGGGCCTCGCTGCGGAAGTGCACAGTTCTGCATCATCACCAAGACCGGTCTTTTAACCGACAGGGAACATGCGGGGCGAGAAAACGAGGTTCGAGGAGGCGCGGATCCTGCGGAAGCGATCGCAAGAATGGCCCGTGGCAGATGCAGGAAATAGAGGCCGCGCGTGCAGGAGCAGGGCGCGGCCTCTTCGATAGTTGCTACACTAACCACCCCGGGAAGACCGGAGCCTCTGCACTCTAGACGGATTTCTTGCCACCGGAAAAACGGCAGTGGGACAAGGCAAACGACCTTCAAGTGATGCACCGGTTATCCACAGGCGCGGACAGGCTTACGGGCTTGTGATTTCAGAGGAAATTCGGACGCTGTGGAGAACTGGCCTGACGGTGAGATCCGGCTGCCTGCCAGTAACTCAAGAGGCGATATCGTCCTCCGCAATCAGGAACGAACATTCGATGGCCGCGCCGATGAAGGCCCTCCGCGAAAGCCCAAGGTTTTCGCCGCGTTCAAGCGCCACGTGACAGCGATTTCTGGCCCATTCGTAGAACCATCCTCCTTGCGGCCATTCGCTTATACTGAAGCGCGTCCTGTGGCCCGTTGATACACCGCTCCCCATTGGCGCCGAGCTGACGGGGTGATCCCGATTGATGCCCTGCATCTGGGCTGCCTCCGTTTCGCCGCAGAACGCCTACTGCATAATTCCTTAAATCGGAATCGATTTAAGGAGGAAACTATGCAGCAAGTTTAATGCGTTACAGCGTCCTTTGCGCGTCATATCTGACGCGCGGCGCTGTAGATCGCAGGTTTGTTCCTCCTATCGGGCAGATGGACGACGTCGGCCGAGTGCCCGGGGGCGCAACTTCGAGCGGCCCGAAGACGTGGGTTTGGTTTATGCAAACACCGACGGAATTGGCGGGACATGACCATCCGAGCATGCGCGTGGCCTAGCATCGGCACAACTCAGATGTAAGCGGCCCCGCGCGTCGGCGGAGCCGCAGGCGTCGAGTGTTTACTTGTTGAGCGCGTCCTTCAGAGCTTTTGCCGGCACGAAGGATAGCTTCCTTGCTGCCGCGACCTTGATCGTAGCTCCGGTTGCGGGATTGCGGGCTTCGCGTTCTGGCGTGGCCTTCACCTTGAACTTGCCGAAGCCGGGCAGGGAAGTCTCGTTGCCGGAGACCGAGGCGGCGGAGATCGCCGCAAGCACGGATTCGACGACTGCCTTGCTTTGAACCTTCGTGAGGCCATGCTCGCTGGCGATCTTTTCTGCAATTTCTGTCGTGGTCGTCAAAGGGTGTTCCTCCTCGTTTTTGACGAGATGATCCTTTGCGCGAATAGGGCCGATGTCATCGGCCTTGCGCAATAACGACCGCCTCTTCCGGCGATTGTCCACAACTTGGCATGGGAACATAGCCTCTCGCCCTCTTTCGGCGGGCGATATCGAGAAGGAGTGCTACGGCGTCAGCCTCGGATGCGAAGTGATGGCTCATCTCCTGGCCGAGCGTGCCGATGCGGCCCCAGGCACGGATAAGAGAGGTTTCGCCAAAGAGCGTCGGCTGTATCGAAAGCGCATAATAACGCGCCATGTTTCGGTTTGGGTCTATCCGCTGAAAGTAGAGGCTGGAGCACTGCTGGGTCATGAACACAGCATCGCGTGCCGAGGAGTCGGCGTCCAATGAGAGTTTTGAATCGGTTGGGGCGAACCGATTCACGTCGTTGATGTGAGTTCTTCAATGACCTGATAGGGAGCCCGATCATCGGCTCGACAGCGGCCGTCCGCGCCGGCGGACACGGCGATCGATTTTGGCCCGTTCTCGCCCGGCAGAAGCCGGGCTGAAAAGCCCGGCCGTTTTCATGACTTCCGTCGGCGCCTATCCGCACATGGCGCGCACGATTTTACCCGTCGCCGGATCCGTTTCGATCGTTACGCGCTCCTTCCGAAAATCCATCGTCGCCGGATCCCCGGGCTTCAGTTGCCTGACGATCGTCGCACCCGTCACCTGCTTTGCGTCCTCGTCGGAAATTCTGTCTTTACCGACCAGCGCTTCTGCAGCCTCCGGCTTGCAGGCGCCAGCGGCCTGGGCAGCGGTCGATTCCGGCTCCTTCTGGCAACCGGCAGCCCCAAGCAGAAGAAGGCTTGCTGCAAGCGCGGCGAGATGACGAGCATAAATCAAGGGCCAATCCTTTCATTTCGAAAGTGTCGAAGGAATAAGGCGGCAGCGAGGCTTGGCCGGGTTGAATTCGTGCATCGCCGCCTGTCCCGGGGTCGGCTCATGGCGGAAGAACACTGGGCCGCTATCCCAGAGATGCGCCGGTGCCGGCAAAAGCCCATGTTGCGAAGGACAATTTCGTCAGGTTTCGCCATCAGCATCCACCGGCGCACAATCCTTGGCATGGACCTTCGCGTGGGAGACATCAACGCCGATGCGTCCAAGCGCGCAAGCTCGGCCGCTATGCGACGTGCTGCCGCCAGATCCTTCGCTGCTGGGAAGCGCGCTGTCTATATGAGCGCGGACAACGGACTACCCAGATTCGCGCCAAACCAATGCCGCTCATGCCCTTCACTTGGGCGCATGGTTGCGTCAAGCTATGTGCTCGGCAGGCTGCAAGCATGCCAGTTTTGCGACTGCATCCAGGCAACCAACGCGGAATCAGAAATGGATATCAATCAGGTTAGGTACTTCCTCAATCTGGCCGAAACGTTGAACTTCACGGAAGCCGCGCGTCGAAGCGGCGTCTCGCAGCCCAGTTTGACGCGAGCGATTCAGCGCCTCGAAGAAGAGCTGGGCAGCCCACTGATCTACCGCGATGGCAAGGACAGCCGACTGACGGCGCTCGGCCGCGACGTCCAGGCCGAATTCATGCGCGTTGAACTCGCCCTTCGAAATGTGCGCGAACATTCAGAAAGTACAGTGCACGGCCGCCGCCGTATTCTCGACATCGCCGTTGCCCCGACCATCGGTCCCGCTGCATTCACGGCATTCTTTGACGATGTGCTCTGCCAGCTCCCTGCCGTAAACATCAACATGCATCAACTATTGGCCGGTGAGGGCGCACACGAGGTGCTCTCCGGCAAGTATCATGCGTGCATCCTGCCGGAGGCGCCGCGCGCCAACCCCAAGCTCGACATCGTGCCGCTGTTTCGTGAGAGATTTCTGCTGGCTTGCGCGCCGGGGCATCCGCTCGCAGGAGATGACGTGGCCAGCGCCGGGGCCATCGCCTCCTATCCATATGTCGATCGGCTCGCCTGCGAGTTCCATAGCCAGATCACAGAGCACCTGATGAACCAAAATGCGGTGATGCAACCGCGTTTCAGCGCCAATCGCGAGGACTGGGTCCAGCAGCTGGTGGCGGAAGGGCGCGCGATATGCATCATGCCTGAGCGCTCGGTCGTCGTTGAGGGAATAGCCACCCGTACGATTGAGGGCATGTCGTTGGCGCGAGAGGTGGTGTTGGTATCCATTTCCGGGTCCGGCACGCCGCTTGAGGTGCGCAAGCTCGCACAGATGGCGGCCCGTCACGATTGGGACTGAGCCGACACGCGCCAAGGCACCGCTATTGAATCTATGCACGTCCGCTATTGGGAAACCAGCCGACCACTCGCCATATTTGGACCAACCGAGCCAATAGGAGTTATCGCAGTGAAGTACACAAAGACCGAAGATGCGATCGGCAGGCTGACGCCCATCCAATATCACGTGACCCAGGAAAGTGGCACGGAACGCCCTTTTACCGGGGCGTACACCGACAACAAGGAACCGGGCATCTACGTCGACATCGTTTCCGGCGAACCGCTGTTTGCCTCCGCCGACAAGTTTGATTCCGGTTGCGGCTGGCCGAGTTTTACGAAGCCGATCGTACACGCAAATGTTCAGGAAGTGACGGATGGTTCTCATGGCATGATCCGCACCGAAGTACGCTCAGCTCATGCCGATAGTCACCTCGGCCATGTGTTCACAGATGGCCCGGCAGACCGGGGCGGGTTGCGTTATTGCATCAACTCCGCAGCGCTGCGGTTCATTCCGCTCGGCGAAATGGATGCCGAGGGTTATGGTGCCTATCTCAACCAAGTGGAGACTATCATATGACCGAGAAAGCTGTTCTGGCCGGTGGCTGCTTCTGGGGCATGCAGGATCTCATCCGCGCGCTGCCCGGCGTCATCAAGACCCGCGTGGGCTATACCGGCGGCGACGTACCGAATGCGACCTATCGCAACCATGGCGCACACGCCGAAGCCATTGAGATCGTGTTCGATCCCGAGACGATCAGCTATCGCCGGATTCTGGAGTACTTCTTCCAGATTCACGACCCAACCACGGTCGACCGACAGGGCAACGACATCGGCAGCTCCTACCGATCGGCGATTTTCGTTCTGGGCGATGAACAGAGACGAATAGCCGAAGATACGATCGCAGACGTGGACGCGTCGGGCCTGTGGCCAGGAAAAACCGTGACTTCAGTCGAGCCGGCTGGAGATTTTTGGGAAGCGGAGCCGGAACACCAAGATTACCTGGAGCGCTATCCCAACGGCTACACCTGCCACTTTCCGCGGGCGAATTGGGTGCTGCCCAGGCGGGAGGCCGCCGCGTAACTGCCGGTACGTCAGCTTCAAGAGAATGGCATCCCAGCGTTCCGGTGATTTGCCGGAGTACTGGGATGCTCGAGTAAGATGTACGACAGACCGGAGCTGCGCTATCGAGCCCGTGCGTTCGCAGCCGCCTTGCGGCCAAGAGCGCGTCGCAGCCACATCACCGTTGCTATCCCCTCGGTCCGCAGGTCACTGTTGCTGGTCCCGAGTTGGCGTGGCGATGATCTGGGCATCGACCTGGCTGATCGGTCGTCCGGCCTGAAACCGTTCACACGCGACGGCCGCGTATGCCCAAGCCGCCTCACCGTCGAATGGTAGAATTCTGCCGGCGAAATCGTCGTTGAAGATTGAGATGACGGCGTGCTCAAGTTGTTGGCGGCGTCGACCGTGACCCATTCTTGCCATGCCGTATCGGATTTCGGCTTCAGCAACTGAGGTCGCGTGCCTCGTCTTCCATGCACCGGCCATGGGACACGGCGCGGACCCGCAAGCGCTGCTTAAACTGTCATCGAGATTTCGAATGGTCATACTCGCCATCGGATTCTGCTTCTTTCATCATTGATTGCAGATGATTCAAGAACTTGGCTCATTGAGCGTGCCGGCCAGAAAAACACCGTAGTGTGATCCCGGTCGGAGTAGAACGCGCCGAAGGTGACCGAATTTTAGGAATACCGGAAATTCCATAATGTAAGTTACGCGATCGGCATGTGTAGTGGCTATTTAGTAATGCTACAGTTGGGCCAGTTAGAGATGCGACACTCTCGCCTCTCGACGCGCTGGTCAATGTCAACGTTGGGAGCAAGGATGACGACCTTCCGCCTGGTGG
>NZ_MBST01000038.1:0-35308 GCF_001695865.1 Ensifer sp. LC384 | reverse complement strand
TTGCAACCCGGACCAGCCGGGCGGATCGGGGGCTGACCGTCAGCGCCAGCAGAGGTGTCGAGTGTCGCATTTCTAACTGGCTGGCGGCGCCGCATCTCTAATCAGCTGTGACATTGAGTGTAGCCGGGTACATTCTATTTTCAAGTGCGACATGCCAATGATTTCAATGGTTTCCCTTTGGAGATTTTGGGATGTCACGACGCTGTTCGCAGCTGAATCTGGCTGATCGCCGCCGCCTCTTCCACTTTGTCGAACGTAAACTGCCGATCAATGAAATGGCGCGCCAACTCGGCCGTCACCGATCGACGATCTATCGCGAGATCAGGCGCAATACATTCCACGATCGTGAGCTGCCCGACTATAGCGGCTACTTCCCAACGGTTGCTGACGACATCCGCAAAGAGCGGCGGCGGCGTCTGAGGAAGCTGATGCGGCACCCGCAATTGCGCGAACTGGTGATCGAGCAGCTGTAGGCGCTTTGGTCACCGGAACAGATCGCCGGCCGCCTGCTCGCCGATGGCGTGAGCGCCGTGCGTGTCTGCACCGAGACGATCTATCGCTTCATCTACGGCAAGGAAGATTATGCGCTGGAGCTCTTTCGGCATCTACCGGAAGGCCGCCGCAAACGTCGCCCTCGCCGGCTGACTGATCGGCGGCTACCACCGCTCGGGGCCGAGTTCGCACACCGAACTTGACGCCGACATATTGTGTGTATATACACGCAATATGTCCTATTGTTATTGCATCCTGCTGCGCAAGGCCTCGAGACGAGTGACGTCGCTCTATGACGAAGCGCTGGCGCCGATCGGCGTCAATCTCGCCCAGTTCAGCCTGTTGCGTAACATCCAGCGGGCTGAGCCGATTTCGCTGACGGACCTCGGGCACCGTACGGAATTGGAGCGTTCGACCGTCAGCCGAAACGTAAAGGTCCTGGAGAAGATGGAGTTGGTCGCGATGGCGAACGGTCAGGATCAGCGGGAATCGGTTGTCGTATTGTCTGACAAAGGTCGCCAGGTCCTGCGTGACGGCGCCCCCCTGTGGGATGGAGTGCAGACAGCAATCGAGGCCAAGCTCGGCGATGAAGCATCTGCCCAACTGACGGCGTTGCTACAGGCTCTCTAGCAAACTCAACACAATCGATCGACGGAAGGAAATGGCCGATGTTCGGACCGGTGCTCGCGCGTTATCTCGCCAAACGCGACATCCATTATGGCTGGGCCGTCGCGGCCGTCACGTTCCTCGTCATGCTGGCGACCGCCGGCGCGATGGGATCCGCCGGTGTTCTGATCAAGCCGCTCGAAACCGAGTTCGGATGGTCGAATGCCGAGATCTCATTTGCGCTTGCCATTCGCCTCGTGCTCTTCGGCTTGCTCGGGCCGTTTGCCGCGGCCTTCATGAACCACTTCGGCGTCAGGAAAGTCGTATCCGCAGCACTGCTTCTGATCGTCAGCGGCATCGTCGCTTCATTCTTCATGACGCAGTTGTGGCAGATGGTGGCGCTTTGGGGTGTGGTTCTCGGTGTCGGGACGGGCATGACCGCGCTGGTTCTCGGCGCCACGGTCGCAACGCGGTGGTTCGACAAGAGGCGCGGCCTCGTCGTCGGCCTGATGACGGCCAGCAATGCCACCGGCCAGCTCGTGTTCCTGCCCCTGCTCGCTTCACTTACCGAGGCGATCGGGTGGCGAACCGCCCTCACCGTCGTCATCGCCGTCCTGTCCTTCGCCTTCCTTCTGGTGCTCCTCTTCATGCAGGATCGGCCTGGTGATCTCGGTTTGGCACCCTATGGCGGCCGGGCGATCGTGCCGGCCCCGGCGCAGAAGCATAACCTGCGAACCTTGCTGCTTTCGCCACTGAAGGCGCTGCAGGAAGCCTCCCGTTCGAACACGTTCTGGGTGCTGTTTGCTACCTTCTTCGTCTGCGGCTTCAGCACCAATGGCCTGATCCAGATGCATTGGGTCTCGATCTGCGGCGATGTCGGCATCGCAGCGGTCGGTGCAGCAGGCTTCCTGGCGCTGATCGGTGTGTTCGACCTGGTCGGTACAGTCTTTTCCGGCTGGCTTTCCGATCGCTACGACAATCGTTGGCTGCTCTTCTGGTTCTACGGCCTTCGCGGCCTATCGCTCTTGTTCCTGCCGTTTAGCGGTTTCAACATCTACACATTGTCGATCTTCGCCATCTTCTATGGCCTCGACTGGGTCGCGACCGTGCCGCCGACTGTGAAGCTGTCGGCAGAACGCTTCGGCGCGGAGCGGGCGGCGCTGGTCTTTGGCTGGGTGTTCACCGGACACCAGCTCGGCGCGGCGAGTGCCGCGTTCCTTGCCGGCGCAAGCAGGACGTCGCTCGAGACATACACGCCGGCGCTGATTGCTGCCGGACTGTTGTGCATCGTCGCAGCAATGCTGGTTCTGACCGTCGGCCGGCGTGCACCGGCGGGCCTGGTGCCGCAGGCAAGCTAGGGCACCAGTATTTGCCGGCCGCGGTTCTCCACTGCGGCCGGCACCGACTTATTGAACGGCCGTCGTCCCGTAAACGAGGTTCGGCAGCCAGAGCGAAAGCTGCGGGAACATGCTGAGCATCACGAGCAGCACCATCATCATCGCGAGATAGGGCAACACTTCGCGCGCATAGGCCATCATCGGAACCTTCAGCACCATTGATGAGATGTACATCAGTCCGCCGACCGGCGGTGTGATGCCGGCAATGGTCAGGTTGGTGATGAAGACGACCCCGAAATGCACGCGATCGATACCGACGCCATCGATGATCGGGATCAGCATCGGCGTCAGGATGATCAGCGCCGCCGAGCCCTCAATCGCAGTACCGATAACGATAAGCAGCACGTTGATCAGCAGCAACATCAACAGCGGGTTGTCGGTTGCGCCGCCGAGCCAGCTCGACATCGCCTGCGGCACCTGTTCCCAGGCGAGGTAGAAGCCGAAGGCTGCAGCAGCACAGATCATGATCATGACCACAGCGGAATCGCGCACCGCCTCGGCGAGCACTTCGGGGATCTGTCGGATGGTGAACTCGCGGTAGCCGAAAACGGCGACGAACAGCACATAGACGACGACGACCGCGCCCGCCTCTGTAGTCGTAAACAGGCCGTAGCGGGTGCCGACGAAGATGACGACGGGGATCGAGAGCGCCCAAAGGCCGTCGACGAGCGCCTTCATGCCTTCGGCGCGGGTCGCCCTCTCCTTGCGCAACGGCTTGTAACCACGCTTCTTGGCAATGAAGTAGGTGGTGATCATCAGGCCGCCGGCAAGCACGAGGCCGGGCACGACGCCGGCTGCAAACAACCGACCGATCGAGGTTTCGGCGAGGAAGCCATAAACGATGAGACCGATCGACGGCGGTATCAGGCTTGTGATGATGGCGGCGGACGAGGTGATGACCGCAGCAAAGGCACGGCTGTATCCCCTCTCCGACATTTCGACGCCGAGGGTTTTCGCAAGCATCGCAGCGTCGGCGTTGGCGGACGCAGTCAAGCCGCCAAGCAGCGTGCCGAGCACCGTGCACATCTGGGCGAGCGCGCCGGTCATATGGCCGACGAGGACATCGGCGAGGTTCAGCAGCCGGCGGGTGATGCCCGAGGCGTTCATGATGCAGCCTGCAAGCACGAAAAGCGGTAGCGCCAGCAGCGACACGGACTGGCTGCCTTCGGCCATTTCCTGGGCGAAGTTGGCAAGCGGGATCATATCCATGTTGATGAGGAAGAACGCCAGCGCTCCGATCGCCATCGCCCAGGTGATCGGGGTCGATAGCAGGAAGAGCACGACGACCAGCAGCGACGGGCCGGCAAGATGAAAGAAGGTCATATCAGCGATTCCACATTGCGATGCACCCGGGCGGTCCACGGTCTTTCGACGATGAGGTGCTGGACGAACATGCCGGCGGATGCGAGCGCGAGCGGGCCGTAGGAGAGGCTGCGCGACAGGTCGAGGGCGATGGTGTGGACGTGGCGCGACGTCCAGGCCTGCCAGGCAAACAGCACCGTCATCACCACGAAGAAGACGGCGAGCAGCAGGTAATTGAACCAGGCAATTGCCTTCTGCCAGCTCGACGGAAAGGTCGTGACCAGTACGTCGATCGCGGCATGCGTCCCCAGACGGACGCCGGCAACGGCGCCGAAGAAGACGAGGTAGGCGAAGGCCATGATCGCCAGCTCGTAGGTCCAGGCGGCCGGTTGCGGAAAGATATAGCGGCTGACGACGCCCCAAAGGATCGAAAAGACGATGACGATGAGTGCGACAACGCCGATCGCCTCGTCGGCGCGGCGAAAACTGAGAAGAGGAATGGTCTCTTCAGGCAGGTGTGAGGTTTCCATGGCGGCCTCGGTCACTTGGAGAGAAGGATATGGGTGGCGTCATGCGCCACCCATTTTCGGCTCGGCCGGCCTGGCTGACATTCCGTGTGAGCTAGTTGGCCGATGTGGCGTCGGCGGCAAAGCCGGCGCCCCGTGCAAGCCGAGATCGGCTCGCCCGCCCTACTCGGCCATCGCCTTCTGCACACGGTCGTAGATGCCGGGAGTGATGTTCGGCACCTTGTCATAGGCGACGCGCGACGCCTCAACGAAGGCGGGAACGTCGACGTCGGTGACGATCTCGACACCGGAATCGGCGAGCTGCTTGGCGTAGGCATCGTCGGTTTCGAGCGTCGTCTCAGTCAGTTCCTTGGCGATCGTCTGCCCCTCCTCCAGGAGGATCTTCTGCAGATCTTCCGGCAGGCCGTTGAAGAACTGGCTGGATGCAACCCAGGCGGTGAACATGATCTGGTGGCCGGTCTTGGAGACAACCTTGCGGGTCTCGTTCAGTTTCGCGCCGGCGATCGAGCCGAAGGGGCCTTCGGCGGCGTCGACTACACCGGTCTGCAGCGCATTGTAGACGTCACCCCAGGGCAGTTCCGTCGGGCGTGCGCCGTAGCTTCCGAAGGTCGCCATCATGATCGGCGAGGACGGCACGCGGATCGTCACGCCAGCAAGATCCGCCGGGCTTCGAACCGGCTTGTTGGAAATGATGTGGCGGTAGCCGAAGAGACCGTTGGGCATGATGATCTTGATGCCCTGCGCTTCAAGCTTGGCCGACAATTCCTTGTAGAGATCCGATGCGAACAGGCGATCCGTCGCCTCGAGGCTTGGGTAGACATAAGGGCCGGCGAGAATCGACATGTCGGGCACGAACTGGCCGAGCTGGCCATAGTCCGTGGCGCTGAGCAGACTGGCGCCGCTCATCACCATCTCGTTGACCTTCTTCTGCGCGCCGAGCTGGTCGCCGGTCATCACGGTGATCGCGATGCGACCATCGGACCGCTTCTCGACGCGCTCTGAGAAGGTCTTCATCGCCTTGACGATCGGTTCGTTGGGATTCACCTGCGAGGTCGAGAAGCGCAGGCTGTATTCCTGCGCATTGGCGCTACCGCAATAGGACAGAGCGACCATGGCGGCCGCGAGCATCAGCTTTTTCATTGGATCCTCCTGTTCCGGACTCCCCTCCGGAATTCATTCATAAGCGAATGAATAAGTTATTTACGAATGAGTCGTGAGCGTCAAGCGCAATGTCTCGAGATAGTTGATGTTATTGTGGGCGGCTCAACGCACGCCGATTGCCGAAAACGGCAAAGCCGCCGCAGAAATCCTGCGACGGCTTTGCCAAGAATACGATGAATGCAGATATTATATATAAATACAGTCGCGAATACGATCCGGACCTTCAACCTGGAAAGGTGTAATCCTCGATGGATTGCGGCTTCATCTCGATCGAAAAGCCCGGCCGCTGCGGCGGCATGTAGGCGGCGTTGCGGATGACGCAGGGATCGAGGAAGTGTTCGTGCAAGTGATCGACATATTCGATCACCCGGCCATCCTTGGTTCCCGACACGGCGACATAGTCGATCATCGACAGGTGCTGGACATATTCGCAGAGCCCGACCCCGCCGGCATGCGGCCAGACAGGGAGCTCATACTTCGCCGCCACCAGCAGGACCGCGAGCACCTCGTTCAGGCCGCCCATGCGGCAGGAATCGATCTGTACGACGTCGATCGCGCCTTCGGCGATGAACTGTTTGAACATGATGCGGTTCTGGCACATTTCGCCGGTCGCGACCTTCACCGGGCCGATGGCCTCGCGGATCTTGCGGTGACCGGCGACATCGTCGGGGCTTGTCGGTTCCTCGATGAAGAACGGCTTGGCAAAGGCAAGCTGCTTGACCCAGTCGATCGCTTCGCCGACTTCCCAGACCTGGTTGGCATCGATCATCAGGTAGCGATCCGGGCCGATCACTTCCCGCGCAATCGTCAAGCGGCGAATGTCGTCGGCGAGATCGCGCCCGACCTTCATCTTGACGTGGTTGAAGCCCTGGTCGATCGCTTCCTGCGCCAGTCGGCGCAGTTTGTCGTCGTCATAGCCGAGCCAGCCGGCAGACGTCGTATAGCAGGCATAGCCTCCGTTTTTCAGCGTCGCGATGCGCTCGGCCTTTCCGGGCTCGGCGCGCTTGAGGATCGCCACGGCCTCGTCGCGGGTCAGCACATCCGTCATGTAGCGGTAGTCGACGATGTCGGCGATCTCCTCCGGCGACATGTCGGCGACGAGTTGCCAGACGGGCTTGCCGGCTTCTTTGGCAAGCAGATCCCAGACCGCGTTGACGATGGCACCGGTCGCGAGATGAATGGCGCCCTTCTCCGGGCCGATCCAGCGCAGCTGGCTGTCGCTGGTCAGGTGTCGCCAGAACCGGCCGGGATTGGCGAGAATCTCCGCCGTGTCCTTGCCGACGACGAGATGCTGCATGGCCTTGATCGCCATGCAGCAGATGTCGTTGCCCCGCCCGATCGTGAACGTCAGGCCGTGGCCCGCCAATCCGGGGTGATCAGTGTCGAGGATGACATAGGCCGCGGAATAGTCGGGATCCGGGTTCATGGCATCGGAACCGTCGAGGCTCTGCGATGTGGGAAAGCGCAGATCGAAGACGCGCAGATCGGTGATGCGGGTCATGTTTGCTCCAATGTGTATAAATCAGTCGTCCGCGCGCACGGACTGCTTCTGTGTGCCGAGACCCTCGATGCCAAGTTCGACGACATCGCCGGCCTTCAGGTAACGCGGCGGTTTCATGCCCATGCCGACGCCCGGCGGCGTGCCGGTCGAAATGATGTCTCCTGGCTGCAGCGACATGAATTGCGAGAGGTAGGAAACGAGATAGGCGACGCCATAGACCATGGTCTTGGACGAGCCGTTCTGCATCGTCTCGCCGTTGACCTTGAGCCACATCGGCAGGTTCTGCGGATCGGGGATCTCCTCCTTCGTCACCAGCCATGGGCCGGTCGGGCCGAAGGTGTCGCAGGACTTGCCCTTGGTCCACTGTCCCTGCCGCTCGATCTGGAACGCACGCTCCGACACGTCGTGGATCGTGCAATAGCCGGCGACATAGTCGAGGGCTTCAGCTTCGCTGACATATTTCGCCTTGCGGCCGATGACGACGCCGAGCTCGACTTCCCAATCGGTCTTCTCGGAGCCGCGCGGAATGACGAGATCATCGTTGGGGCCGACGATGGCCGACGTCGCCTTCATGAAGATGATCGGCTCGGAGGGAACAGTCGCACCGGTTTCGGCGGCATGGTCGGAATAGTTGAGGCCGATGCAGATGAATTTGCCTGTGCCGGCGACGCAGGGGCCGAGGCGCGGGCTGCCGGCAACGGCCGGAAGGCTGGCGAGATCGAGCTTGCTCAGTTCCGCCAACTTGGCAGGATCCAGCGCCGCGCCCGAGAAATCGGCAACATGGCCCGAGAGATCACGCAGCGTGCCGCCGGCGTCGATGATTGCAGGCTTTTCCTGTCCCGGTTCGCCATAACGAAGAAGTTTCATGGTGTCTTATCCCTGATGTGAGTGCTCAGATGGTCCAGCCACCATCGATGGCATAGGCCTGTCCGGAGGTATAGGTAGCGCCGGCGAGGTAGAGGGCGAGATCGGCGATCTCTTCCGGCGTGCCGATCCGTCCCATCGGCTGGCGGGCGATGAAGGCGGCCCTCGCCGTGTCGTAATCGCCCTGTGCCCGCATGCGATCCTGCAGCGAGGGGCTTTCGACCGTGCCGGGGCAAATCGCGTTGCAGCGGATGCCGTCGGCGACATAGTCGGCGGCGACGGATTTGGTGAGGCCGATTACGGCCGCCTTGGTCACGCCATAGGCAAAACGGTTCGGCACGCCCTTGATGCTCGATGCGACCGAAGCCATGTTGATGATCGATCCATCCTTGCGCGAAAGCATGCCGGGCAGCACGGCGCGGATGGTGCGGATCATCGCCTTGACGTTGAGATCGAAGGCGAACTCGAGATCGGCATCCTTCATGTCGAGGATCGATCCGGCATGCACGAACCCGGCGCAATTAAAGAGCACATCGACCTGGCCGATCTTGGCAACCAGCGCCTCGACAGCGCTGCCATCGAGCACATCGAGCCGATGGGTCTCGACATCGGCTTCCGCAGCAAGTGCTGCGAGCGCGTCGACGTTGATATCTGTGGCACGCACCTTCGCGCCGGCCCTGGCAAAGGCAAGTGCTGTGGCGCGGCCGATGCCCTGGGCTGCGGCGGTGATCAGGACGACCTTACCCGAAAGACCCGTTGTCATTGTTGATCCCTCATGCTTTGCGTTCGACGACCAGGATATGGTCGGCGGCAAGGACGACCTCGCCACGCTGGTTGATAACTTCGCATCGTTCGACGACACGTCCCGTCTTCGGCCGCTTCGGATCGTCCTCCTTGGCGGAGATCGTCACGCGGGTGCGGATGGTGTCGCCGATATGAACCGGACGCACGAACCGTAACCGATCATAGCCATAAGAAAAGGCGACCGGATTGATCAGCGACGCGGTCAGCCCGACGCCGATCGAAAAGATCATGGTGCCATGGGCGATCCGCTGTCCGCCGGGCAAGGTCTTGGCGAATTCGGCATCCATATGGTGCGGGAAGAAGTCGCCCGTGTGTCCGGCATGGACCACGAAGTCAGTCTCGGTGATCGTGCGGCCCGTGGTCAGCCTGACATGGCCGAGTTCATAGTCTTCGAAATGGATTGTCTGTTCTGCCATCGTCACCGTCCGGGAAGTGGCGCGATCGCGGTTGCGGGCCGCGCGCTCGATTGGTAGGCGGCCTCGACCAGCGCCATGGTCTGCCAGGCGTCGTCGACGGAGCCGATCAACTGTTCGTCCTCGCCGCTGACGAAGCGCTGCAGGTTGGCCATGCGATTGGTAAAAGCATCCGGGAACCACGCGCCTTTGAGCGGAACCTCGATCCATTCCTTGCCGCCGGCCGGCTGGATCCAGAGTTCGTCGGGCTCGCCGCGCGGATAGTCGAGATTGACCCCGAGCTTGACGTAGGCGGCCCCTTCGGTTCCCGAGATGCGGAACTCGCAGGCCTGGAACTTGCGGCCGAAATCGTGGTCGTGATTGACCGACAGCACGCAGCGCACGCTGTCACCATAGTCGAGAATGGCCGCCGTGCGGGTCTGCGCCACCTCATGATTGGGATGGCCGATCGTCTTGGCGTGAACACCGTCGGGATTGCCGAGCAGCCCGCGGATCAGGTCGAGATAATGGATCGAATGCATGGCAATCTCGATCCGCGGCAGGCCTTTCAGGAACGGCCAGAGGCCCCAGGGTGTGGCGAGCGCAATCCATGCGTCGAAGTCGACGACCTGGCCGAGATGGCCCTTGCCGATCGCATCGCGCAGCGCCAGCATCATCGGGGCAAAACGCAGCTGAAAATTGACCGCTGCCTTCAGCTGCCGGTCGCGGCAGATGTTGAGAATCTCCGTCGCCGCATCCAGATCTCCGCCCATCGGCTTCTGGATCAGGGCGCCCGCGCCGATTGGCAGTTTCGACAGGATTGCCGCATGCGCGGCCGGCGGCGTTGCCAGATCGAAGATTGCATCGGGGATCGCCAGCGCCTCGGCCTCGGTGGCAAACGCCCGAATGCCCCACGCGGTCGCAAGCGCTGCTGCCTTCTCGACATCCGGGTCGAAGATGCCGGCGACGGGAAAGCCTGCCTTGCGATAGGCCGGAAGATGCGCGTCGTCGACGATGCTGCCGGCGCCGAAGATGACGATCGGCCGCGGCTTCTCAGGTGTCGGCCAGGATTGCTGCAGGGCTGAAGGGTCGAAGTCGTCAGTCACGGTGGGGAGCCTTCCCATCGTGGTGAAAAACTTCCTCCATCATCGCCCACCACTCGCCATCCCCGCGCATTTCGAGCGGCTTCTGGCAGGGCATGCACACCGACCACCACTCCTGGTTCTTCGGGTGTGCGGCCATCCTGGCCATATCCGCCGCGAAATCCTCGCCGACATACTCCCAGTAGCCGAACAGCAGGTTCTCCGGCTCTTTCAGGAAGATCGAATAGTTCGTGACGTTGCATTCGGAAATCAGCGCCAGGATCTCCGGCCAGACGGCGGCGTGCAATTTCTTGTATTCGGCGATCTTTTCGGGCTGAAGACCGATCACCATTCCCATCCGTTGCATGGCGACCTCCTCTACTTCACAAATTCCCGGGTGAATTCATCGATCGAGCGCGCCTTGACGGCATCCCAGTCCCAGGCAATGCCGATGCCGGCTTCGGACGGTGCGATCGCGCGTCCATTGCGGATCTCCATGCCCTTCGTCGTCAGTTCATCGAGTTGCGGAATGTACTCCACATATTTGCCGTTCGGCACGGCGCAGACGAGGCTGACATGCAACTCCATCAGGAAGTGCGGGCAGACCGGAATATCGAACGCCTCGGCCGCATGGGCGACCTTCAGCCAAGGGGTGATGCCGCCGATGCGGGCGACGTCGACCTGGACGATCGAGCAGGCTCCCTTCTGCATGTATTCCCGGAAATGGCGGATCGAATACATGGATTCGCCAACGGCGATCGGGGTCGGGGTCGAGCGCGTCAGGCGGATATGGCCATCGAGATCGTCGGCCGGCAGCGGTTCCTCGATCCAGGCGAGATCCAGCTCCTTCAGGCGTGCGGCCCGGCGGATCGCCTCGTCGACGGTAAAACCCTGGTTGCAATCGGTCATGATCTCGAAGCCGTCGCCGAGCGCCTTGCGCATCGCCGACAGTCGATCATAGTCCTCGGAGCCGTGCGGCTTGCCGATCTTGACCTTGGAACCGGAAAAGCCTTTCGCCTTGGCCTGGAGCGCATCCTCAACGAGGGCCTCCTTTTCGATATGCAGCCAGCCGCCTTCGGTGGTGTAGAGCGGGCAATTGTCCTTGGCGCCACCGGCGAGCTTCCAGAGCGGCAGGTTCTGCTTTTTCGCGCGCAGATCCCAGAGCGCCACATCGACGGCCGCCAGCGCCAGCGCCGTGATCGGGCCGATGGTGGTGGCGTGAGTGGCAAACTCCATCTTGTGCCAGATGGCCTCGATGCGATCGGCGTCCTCGCCGATCAGGATCGGAGCCAGGTGGTCGGAAAGCAGGCGCATGACGGAAGAGCCGCCTGTGCCGATCGTGTAGCTGTAGCCGGTGCCCGTCGCGCCATCGGAATCGGTAATCGTGACGATCGGCGTTTCCTGGCTGACGAAGCTTTGGATCGCGTCGGTCCGCTTCACCTTCGGCTGCAGATCGACCATACGCAGTTCAATTTTCTCGATCCTTGCCATGTCAGCCTTCCAGAGCCTTTCCTGTCTCGATGTCGAAGAGATGGGCGCGGGAGAGGTCGAAGCTCATGCGCACGCTTTCGCCGGAGCGAAGGGGGCGCGGATTGAGCATGCGCGAAACCCAGTCGCGCCCATTGAATTGGATGAACACCAGCGTCTCGTTGCCGAGCGGTTCGGTGATGGTGACGGGCAGCTCGACCTCGTGCACGGCAGCGGCATCGCCAGCGTGAAGGCCGTGACCCGTGGGGTAGATATCGTCCGGGCGCAGGCCGAACGTGACTTTCTGGCCAGCACGGAGTGCGCCGACAAACCGCGGCGGGATCGGCAGCCGAACGCCGCTCGCAAACACCAACTGGCCATTGTCGACCACCGCCTCGTCCATGTTCATCGGCGGCGAGCCGATGAAGCCGGCGACGAATTTCGTCGCGGGCTTCTGGAACACCTCTTCCGGCGTTCCGACCTGCTCGATATGGCCGTCGCGCATGATGACGATGCGATCGGAAAGCGTCATCGCCTCGACCTGGTCATGCGTCACATAGATCATCGTCGCCTGCATACGGGCATGCAGCTTCTTGATTTCGGTGCGCACCTGGGTGCGCAGCTTCGCGTCGAGGTTGGACAGCGGCTCGTCGAACAGGAAGACGTCGGGCTGGCGCACGATCGCACGCCCCATCGCCACGCGCTGGCGCTGGCCACCGGACAGTTGTGACGGGCGGCGCTCCAGCAGATGGCCGAGATCGAGGATGGCCGCAGCCTCCTCGACGCGCGCCTTGATGTCATCAGTGGAGCGACCGGCGATCTTCAGCGAGAAACCCATGTTCTCGGCGACCGTCATGTGCGGGTAGAGCGCGTAGGACTGGAAGACCATCGAGATGTTGCGGGCGCGTGGCGGCAGGTCGTTGACCTTGCGGCCGCCGATCTCGATGGCGCCGCCGCTGACGTCTTCGAGGCCGGCGATCATGCGCAGCGTCGTCGACTTGCCGCACCCCGACGGGCCGACCAGCGCGATGAACTCGCGGTCCTTCACCTCGAGATCGATGCCGTGAACGACCTCGAGCGCGCCATAGCGTTTGACAAGTTTCCTGAGGGTAACAGGAGCCATGAATTTATCCTTTCACCGCGCCGAAGGTGAGGCCCGAAACGAGGTGCTTTTGAATGATGAAGGTGAGCGTGAGGGCCGGAACGATCATGACCACCGCGAGCGCGCACATGCCGCGCCAGTCGATCGTGAACTCGGCGGTATAATCGAGCAGCCCGACAGGCAGGGTTTTCGAGTTGACCGAGCGGGTGATCTGCGAGGCCAGCGCATATTCGTTCCAGGATGTGAGGAAAGCGAAGATGCCGGCGGACGCAATGCCGGGACCGGCAAGCGGAAACTCCACCTGCCAGAAGGCCTGCCAGGGTGTGCAGCCGTCGATCTGTGCGGCTTCGGCCAGATCCTTCGGCACCTGGCGGAAGAAGCCGTCGATCAGCCAGATGGTGAAGGGCACGTTCAGGGCGACATAGGTCAGGATCAGGCTGAAATGCGTGTCGATGATCCCGGTGCGGGCATAGATCATGAACAGCGGCAGCGACAGCGCGATGCCGGGCACGGCCCGTGTCAGCATGAAGCCGAGGAAGATCGCCGACTTCGCCTTGAAGCGATAGCGGGCAAAGGCATAACCGCCGGCCATGCCGATCGCCAGAGCGATTACCGTCGACGTAACGGAGATGATCAGCGAGTTGCGGAAATAGTCCCAGACGGGAACCCCGCCCTGCCCGGCGCCGGCGAACATGGCGCGGTAGGCGTCGAGCGACAGGTCTTCCGGAATCCAGACCGGTGGCTTCGCCATGATCTCCACCGTCGGTCGCAGCGACGACAGCACGATCCAGAGGCCGGGCAGGCAGATCACCGCCATTGCGAGAAACAGCCCGATCAGGTGCGCCGCCTTCAGGAGGCGCCGGCGCAGGCGATGCGACGAATTGATATCCATTACCACTCGGCTCCGATCTGCTGGCGCGCGGCGGCGAGCTTGCGGAAGAAATAGACGGTGAAGACGATCGACAGCAGGATGGCGACATAGGCCATGGCATTCGCCATCCCCATGCGCGCATCGGCGTAGGCGGTGCGGCCGATCAACGTCCACAGGAGTTCTGTGCGCTTGGCCGGTCCGCCATCGGTCATGATTTTCACGATGTCATAGGCACGGGCGACGTCGAGCGAGCGGATCGTCATGGCGATGAAGGCAAACGGCATGAGATAGGGCCAGGTGACGTAGCGGAAGGTCTGCCACGGCGTGCAGCCGTCGACATGCGCCGCCTCGACCGGATCCTTCGGCATGGCCAGAAGACCTGCGAGAATGAGGATGGCGAAGACCGCGGTCGACGACCAGACCTCGGCAATGATGATCGAGATCAGCGCAAGGTTGCCGTCGATCAGCCAAGGGATGGCGCGGTCCGTCAGCCCGAGCGACTGCAGCGCGTTGTTCACGAAACCGATATTGTCGTTGAACATGAACTTGAACTGGAAGCCGACGAGCACCGGTGAAAACATCATCGGGAACATCATCACCGTGCGCAGCAGCCGCTGGCCATGGGTGGCCTTGTTGACGAGGAGCGCCAGGCCGAGACCCAGCAGCATCTCCGTGTTCAGGGCAACGGTGAGCAGCAGGACGGTACGGCCGAAGGCAACCCAGAAATCCCAGTTGCTCAACACCGTGATGTAGTTGCGCAGGCCGACGAAGATCCAGAGCGTTTCAGGCTTGGTCAGCCGAAACGGCGTGAAGCTCGAATAGAACGAAAAGACGAGCGGCAGCACGATGACCGCTGCCAGCACGACAAAGGCCGGCAGCAGCAGAAGGACCGGCGCGGACAGTTTCTTGAGCTTCATCAGGCATTCCTGAGGGTGACATCGCAGCGCCGCACGTCAGACATGACGCGCAAAAGACGCTGCAAGGTTTTAAACTTGCTGCATAATTTCTCCCCAACCGATCCCGATCCGGGGAATTACGCAGTAAATGACGAAGGCGGCGCCGACACCCTGGTATCGGCGCCGCCTTCCTTATCTGCGATCAGAGCTTTCCAGCGTCTTCCAGGATGCCGGTTGCCTTTTCGGCAGCGGCGTCGAGCGCCTCCTTCGACGTCTTGTCGCCAAGGATGGCGGCCTGGAGTTCAGGATAAACGGCGTTGGAGATTTCGATCCATTCCGCCGTCTGCGGAACCGGGAATGCGTGCTTTGCCGCTTCCTGGAAAGCCTGCAACACCTCGGTCTTGTAGGCGTCGCCTTCGGCGGCCTTGATGTTGTACTCCCAGACGGCAGTGCGTGTCGGCAGCGGGCCGGTCGCCGACTCGAGCTTCTGGCTGTCCTCGTTGGTCAGCCACCAGACGAGCGACGCAGCCGCTTCCTTGTTGGCGCAATCCTCGGTGACGGAGAAGCCATGGTGACCGGACCAGCCCGTGCGCTTGCCCGAGGAGCCCGCCGGCTGAACCTTGACGCCGACATTGCCGGCGACCTTCGACGACTTCGGGTCGTTGAAGAAGCTGGCCCAGCCAGGCCAGTCGAGATTGACGGCGATCGAGCCGGAGGCGAAGCCCTGGCCGAGATCATCCCAGAGATAATTGGTCGTGCCCGGAGGAACCGCCTTGTCCTTGTAGAGCTTGACGAACCAATCGAGGGCCTTGACGCCAGCTTCGGAGTTGAAGGCCGGACGGCCGTCCTTGTCGAGATATTCGCCGCCCTCGGCGACCAGCATCTCATAGAAGCGGCCGTTGATGGCCTCTTCCTTGCCGGCGAACTGCGTGCCGTAGAAGTTCGGCGGTGCTGCGAAGAATTCGGCCTGGTCGCTGACCTGGGCCCAGGTATCCGGCGGTGTCAGGTCGTAGCCGTACTTTTCCTTGAAAGCGGCCTTCTTGGCGTCGTCCTGGTAGAGGCTCTTTTGATAATAGAGCGCCGACACGTCGAACTGCGCGCGCGGAAGCATGACGAGCTTGCCGCCGAGCGTCGAGGCGTCGATCACCGCCGGCACGAACATCGCGACCTCTTCCGGCGGCAGCAACGCCAGCAGGTCGGTGTAGATATCGGGATACTGCGGGGCAAAGGACGAGTGGTTCGAGCCGACGCACCAGCTGATTCCGCCGGTGGCGATGTCCGACTTGATCTCCTTGTCGAGTTCGAAGTGATTCTTCTTCGACAGGATGTTGACCTTGGCGCCGGTCGCCTTTTCCCATTCCGCGATCCGCTCATAGAGCTTTTCGTATTGCTGTCCGCCGATCAGCTTGGCGTCGATGGTGACGCCTTCGAACTTGCCGGGCAGTTCCGCGGCGCCGGCCGCTCCCACTGCGCTGGCAAGCATGATGACTCCGGCCGAGACGCCGGAAAGCAGCCTGTTCATAACCTCTCCTCCACTGAAGCGCGCCCTCATCCCGGCGCGCATTTCTCATTTGTGAGAAACTAATTCATATACAAACAACAATTTTATCACCCGTCAAGGGCCAACTTCCTTTTGTCGGCGGCTTTCTCTGCGTATATGGATATGGATATTCACTAAGGAGGACGCCCATGGACACCGAAGAGTCCGATCGCTACCGCGCCCCCGCGCTGGACAAGGGACTTGATATTCTCGAGCTGTTGGCAAGCGTCGATGGCGGCCTGACGCAAGCGGAAATATCGAAGAGGCTCAACCGCAGCCCGAACGAATTCTACCGGATGCTCGACCGGCTGGTGCGCCGCGGCTATGTCACGCGCATTGATGGCGATCGCTATTCCCTGACGCTGAAACTTTTCGGCCTGGCCCAGCTGCACGCGCCGGTGCGGCGCCTCGCCTCCTATGCGACGCCACTGATGCGCGATCTTGCGCAACGGTCGAAGCAGGCCAACCAGTTGGCCGTGTTCGATCGAGGCTCGGCCGTGGTCATTGCCCAGCAGGAAGCACCTGATTACTGGGGAATCTCCATCAGGGTCGGCTCACATATCAGCCTGTTCGATACCGGCTCCGGTCACATTCTGCTCGCCTTCCGCACGCCCGAGGAGCGGGAGATGATGATCGCCGAGCACGCGCGCAGCAAGGACGAGATCTCGCTTGGTCCGGAATTCTATGCACGCCTCGACCAGATCCGCGAGCGTGGCTACGAAATGATGGCAAGCGCGCAGACGGCCGGGGTCTACAACCTCTCGGCTCCCATTCTTGGTCCCGATGGACGTGGCATCGCGGCGCTGACCATCCCTTATATCGCTCTGGTCAACGCGCCGTCTGCGCCAGATATCACCGAGACGATCTCGCTCTTGCGTAGCGCGGCGACACAGCTTTCGGTGCTTGCGGGCTCGGATGTGGCGCAATCGCCGGAATGAGCAGGCAGTGGAAATACAGTCGGCGCTTGATGTCCGCGATCGCGTTGCATGGACAATTTCTTATTTGAATGATCTCTTCTCATGTGAGAGTGTGAAGCATACGGAGGAGGCCGCATTGTGATCGTCGATACCCATCTGCATCTCATCAACAAGTCCGCGTTGACCTATCCATGGCTGGCAGGCGTCCCGGCGCTTGATCGGGATTTCCTTTATTCGACCTATGAGGTGGAAGCCCGGCGTGTCGGCATCGATACGGCGTTGCACATGGAAGTCGATGTCGATCCTGGCGAAATGGAGTTGGAGACCTCCGAAGTTCGGCAGCTTTCGCAAAGGACGGACAGCCTGCTCAAGGGCGCGATTGCCGCGTGCCGTCCGGAGGAAGTGGGCTTTGCGGCCTATCTCGAACGGCAGCAGGGTGATTCCCTTGTCAAAGGTTTTCGCCGCGTTCTACACGTGGTCGCCGACGACCTGTCGGAAGGTGCTATCTTCCGCGAAAACATCAAGCGGCTGGCCGGCAGCCGCTTTACCTTTGATCTCTGCGTCCTGCCGCACCAGATCCCCAAGGCCATCGCCCTTGCCGATCTCGTGCCCGATTTGCAGTTCGTGCTCGACCATTGCGGCGTTCCCGATATTCGCAGCGCTGCCGAGCATCCCTGGCGTGAGCACATGAGCGAGATCGCTGAGCGGCCGAATGTGGTCGCCAAGATATCCGGCGTCGTCGCCTATGCCGACGAAAGCTGGAATGTCGAAACGCTTCGACCTTACGTCGAACATACGATCGCCGCCTTCGGTTGGGATCGGGTCGTCTGGGGCAGCGATTGGCCCGTCTGCACGCTCGGCGGCAACCTTTCGACCTGGGTTGCGACCACTCACGCGCTGCTCAATGGCTGCAGCCCGCACGAGCAGACAAAGCTGCTTTCGGCAAATGCGCGTCGGATCTGGAATCTTGCGTAGAGGGCGCGAACGCCCCAAACAAAGGCGAAACCGCTGGCTGTGGAACTTAAACGCCGGAGATGGGCAATCCCATCTCCGG
The DNA here is from genome assembly GCF_001695865.1 of Ensifer sp. LC384. NCBI lineage: Bacteria > Pseudomonadati > Pseudomonadota > Alphaproteobacteria > Hyphomicrobiales > Rhizobiaceae > Ensifer > Ensifer sp. LC384. The sequence continues at coordinate 17,333 of NZ_MBST01000038.1, read as the reverse complement.
CGTTTGTCTTCATGCGGCCGTGAAGCTTTCAGCGAAGAGCCGGTTGAGATCGTCGACGACCTGTCGCGCCTTCTCCCTGCGCAAGAGCCCGCTGTTGATGCGGTCCGAGGCCGCCTGCTGGAACGGCATGTAGCCGTCGTGTCGGGGACGCACCCAGGCGGTTTCGAGCGTCACACGGGTCGCGCGATAAAAGTCGGATGTAACTGCGTTCACCGCACCGTCGTCCCAGGCGTCGCCATGTCCCGGCTGTCCTCCGCCAAAGGCGTAGGCCTGACGCTGCACTTCACCGCTAGCAACCCAATAGGCAAAGTTGGTCGCAGCCTCGATGGACGCGGAGAAGGCAGAGACGGCGATGCCCGTTCCGCCAAGCGCCGAACCACTCGGGCCATTCCGACCGGAGACCGGAATATCGCCAAACCGGATCAGCGACGGCCGGAAACCGGCGATTGAGTAGCTGACATAGCCGTAGATCAGCGGCGCGCAGACGACCGTTGCCTCCGGGGCTGACATCGCCTCCAGCACCGCGATCGGATCCATCTCGAAGCATACGGGATCGATCAGCGAGACAAGCTCGGAAAGCATTTCGAAGGCAACCACGCCACCATCACGGTCGATGAGGTCCGCTTGTCCACCCACCACGCAGGGGTGACCAAGATTGCCGCAGAGCGTGTAGAAGCTCATCAGCGAATGTGGTGGCCGCAGCGGCAGCAGAACCCTCCCCCTGCGGGCGAGGTCCAGCATGCCGGACCAGCTCGAAACACGATCGCCGAGATCCGGGCGCCAGGCCTGGACCTGCGTCGCCGCATCGATCGGAAAGGCCCATTGACGGCCGTTCCAGGCGTAGCTCGGATAGGATTGCCCAACCGAGCCGGCTGCAAGCGCCTGACGTTCGGCCTCCCGACCGACCACATCGAGGGGGGCAAGGCACCCTTCATTGGTGATCTGCCCGACATGCGGATGATCGATGACGATCAGATCGTATGTCCTCGCGAGCTCCTCGACCGGATAGGTCTCGAAATCCTGCAGCGACCGCTTCTCCCAGTGGATGGCGACCCCCGTCTTTTCCTGCCAGAGCCGAGAACAGGCCACCATCGGGTCGTAGCCGCGCGGATGGCTCCATGTCATGCCCTTGAGAGTGACGCTCATAGGCCAAACTCCTCGCGGATCGATGCACTGTGTTCGCCGATCCTGGGGGCCGCGCGATCGACCTGGGCGCGCCGACCGTTGACCCTGAGCGGCGAACGGGTGGTCAGGATCGACACGCCGTCTTCGCGGTTGACGGTCTGCAGCATGTCGAGAATGCGGAAGCCGTCGCTCTCCAGCAGTTCGTTCCAGTTGAGCACGCGGGCGCACCAGATGTCGGCCGGCTCAAGTACGGCAAGCCAATGATCGACTGTGTTATCGCCGATGCGCTCGGCAATCAGCGCCTTGATCTCGTCGCGTGCGGAGAACCAGGACGATGGGTCATCGCAATAGGGAGCGAGTTGCGGCATCTCCAGCAGCTGGGCGAGTTTGGAGATCGGCGTCATGGCAATGGCAAGATAACCGTCCTTGGCCGGGTAGACGCCATAGGGAGCCGACAAATAGGCATGGGCGCTGCGGAAGTCCGAACGCCTGGGCAGTCGCCTGCCGTCGTTGAGGTGGGTCGTCAGCACCTCGAACTGGAAATCGACCAGGGCTTCGAGCAGGCTCGTCTCGATAAGGCTGCCCTTGCCGGAGATGCCGCGGCGGACGAGGCCGGCAAGAATACCCTGCGCGGCGGCCGCGCCCGCAAGCATATCGCCGATGGCAAGGCCGAAGGGGACCGGGCCCTGCGCTTCGTCACCGTTCAACCACATGACGCCGGAGCGCGCCTGCGCCAGCAGGTCCTGGCCCGGTCGCTTGACCCAGGGTCCCTCTTCCCCATAGCCGCTGATCGAGGCGTAGACGATGCGCGGGTTGATCGCCCGAACGGCCTCATAGTCGAGCCCGAGTCGCTGGATCACGCCGGGGCGGAAGTTCTGGATCAGGACGTCGGCCTTGGCGAGCAGCGCCTTCAGCGCCGCCACATCCGCTTCGTCCTTGAGATCGATCGCCAAACTCTCCTTGGCGCGATTGATCGCGTGGAAGATCGTGGAATCGCCACCGATCTCGGTGTCGCTGAGATAGAGGCGGCGCGAAAGATCGCCACCGTCCGGCCGCTCGATCTTGATGACGCGCGCGCCCAGGTCCATCAGCCTTAGGGAGCAGTAGGGACCGGAGAGAAACTGGCTCATGTCGACGACGACAAGACCGGCCAATGGCAGTTCGTTTTCCTCGTGCATCGCTGTTCTTATTTCTCTGTCTTGCCGGCGAAGTCGGCCGGGTTCTTGTACTTTACCGTCTGCAGGTGCTCGCAGTAGAGCACCAGCTCGCCCTCGTTCTTGAAGACCTGGTAGCTGGCCCGGATCAGGCCCAGCTCCTTGTAGCGCGGTGTTTTGTCCATGTTGGTACGGATCGTGTAGATCGTGTCGCCCAGAAAGACCGGCTTGATGAAGCGCAGCTTGTCGTAGCCATAGGAGAAGGCGTTGACGCAGTTCGTGGCGACGAGGCCGAGCCCGGCCGAAAAGACGAAGGCGCCGGCCACCAGGCGACGGCCGAAGATGCCTTCGCGCTCGGCAAACATCTGATCCTGGACGTAAGGATGGATGTCGACGACCAGCGTATTGAACAGGTGGCTGTCACTCTCCGAGATCGTCCGGCGCAACGAGCGTATGCGCTGGCCGACCGGCCAATCCTCGTAGAACCAGTTTTCCGCATTCCACACGGGAAGGGCAGCGTGATCCTCCGGCATGTCGGAGGGGCGCGTCGTCGAGACGCCGACGGTGGGTGAAAATTCATTCATGAGGGAAGCCTGCGCCGGTTCGTGCCAGCACTCGCAGCTGGCGATTGTCGGTGGGGCGGTCCAGGCCGCGATGGCGCGGTCGTTGGGTCATATATCTCCTCCAAGAATTTTCTTATGTAAAGATACTGTTCACATATGGAGGCGATTTGCAAGATACAACATGGCCTGGAGGCGCCAGACGTTGCGAGCCAGCCCGCGACAGCCAGCGCGGCTGGCGGCCAGACTCCAAAGCTTGTGCCGTAGATCGAAATGTTGCGCAGTCGGCGCATGTGAGGACAGGCGGCCCTGAGAAACAAAGGCGAGTGCGAGGCTAGCGCACGGTCTCGCGGGTGTGGGCAGTTTTGTCGTCAGGACGCTCTGCAGCTTTTCGGTCAAAATCAGGCTGCGTCTCTTCCTTGACCTCGGCCTCAAGCCAGCCGACGACGGAGAGGACAAGAAAGGCAGATCCGACTGCGAAAGCCGCAATGATCCAGTGGCCAAAGCCGAGGGCGAGGCCAATGGCACCGGCCAGCCACAGACTGCTGCCGGTCGTCAGGCCCTGAACCTGTCCGCGCGCGAAGATGATGGTACCGGCGGCCAAAAAGGCGACACCGGCGGTGACGGCTTCGACGACTCGCAATGGGTCGATCTGGACCCGTTGGTCGAAGAAGCCTTTCATATAGACGCTTTCAAGCGAGATGATCGCAAAGGTGCAGGCGGCAAGGCACACGAGCATGTGCGTCTTGAGCCCGGCCGGGCGGGCTTTCGCCTCGCGCTCGAAACCGATGAGCGCGCCCATCATCAGAGACCCAAGCATGCGCGCGAAGATGACCTGATAAGGAATGTGGGACGGCGGAAACATGTCTGCTACGATTTGCTCCATGCGAAACCAACGCGAACGCTTCGCATTGGTTCCACCGGTCGGCGCCGCCTTCCGCCCGGTGAGCGGCGCCTGCGAGCGGCCTGTCCCTGCCCGCTCGTTTCGGTGAGGCTTGGCCTTAGTTGCCGAGGGCTACGAATGCGGCATCCAGCCGTTCCTGCGCCTTCTTCGGGTTTTTGGCGCCCTTGGCTGCGGCGAGATTGGCGGGGCTGTCGCCGACCTGAACGACGCCGACCATGCCCATGCCATAGTGCGGCGTGCATTTCACGCCGTAGACGCCGGGGGCGGTGAAAGTCACCTTGTAGTTTTCGTTGATCTTGCTCTTGAAGGCTTCGGCACCATCCGGGATCATGCCCTTGATCGTTTCGACATTATGCCCCTTGTCGGTCGGGATGAAGGTAACCGTGTCACCGGTCGCAACCTTCAACGACGCTGGTTCAAAAACCATCGCGCCGTCCTTGCCCTTGTTGAGCATGTGCACTTCGAAATCCGCGGCGGTTGCGGGCGCAGCGACAAGCATCGCCGCCATTGCGAGGCCCAATCCGCTCTTGATTGCTTTCAACATCGTCTTCTCCGTTTGACCGAGCAGCCCGTGCTTGGGTTGTTCGCCGCAGTGATAGTCCGAAGGCGGCGCGTCCAATTTGATGCGCGTCAAATTGGACGCGGTTTCCCGCTGCGGCGAATTGACAATACATAGGAGTCCTATATAGATGCCCACATGGCAACGGACACGAAAACATCACCAGCAATCATCGACCGCATCGGCGACGGGTTCGCGCGGATCGCGACGGCCATGCGCACCGAGGCATGGACGGCTGCCGACGTGATCGGCCTGAACCCGACGCAGCTGCAGATCCTGATCTTCCTGGTGGGGCGTAGCAAAACGGGCATGCGGGTCAAGCAGATCGCCGCCTATCTCGGCGTCAGCCAGCCGACGGCGACGGATTCGATCAACGCCCTGACGCGCAAGGGTTTCGTCGAGAAGCTTGCCGATCCGTCGGACGCCCGCGCCGTAGCGGTGGCCGCGACCATCGAAGGCGAGGCGGCCGTGCGCCGCGCCGGCATGATCGCATCGGCAACAGATGATGCCTTCGCGTCGCTGTCGGCGCTCGAACAGGAAGACCTGCTGCTGCATCTCGTCAAGATCATACGCACGCTGCAGCTGTCCGGCGCCATCCCGGAACAGCGCATGTGTGTGAACTGTCGATACTTCCAGCCGAACGTCTATCCGGATTCGAAAGAGCCGCACCACTGCGCCTTCGTCAACGCACCATTTGGCCAGGCCGCATTGCGCATCGATTGCGGCGAATACGAACCGGCGGACGCGTCAAGCCAGGCAGCCGCCTGGAAGATCTTCAACCGCGGTGCGGCCTGAGGCCGGGACAAGATGCGATGAAGGACACCAGCCGCCCATCATCTGTTTCGACCGATGCACGGGGCGCTGCCACGCCCAAGCCTGCAGACGTCTGCACCAAGACAAACTTCTTCGGGACCAAAGAAACCAGCGCACTCAAACGTGCTTTTTTGGCCCCGATGATGTCGGCGCCGGTCCGTCGACTGCCATCGGCGGACCGGCATTTTCTCCCTCCACGCAAATAGAAAGAGAAAACCATGAGCAGAATTAATCTAGTTGACCCCAAGACGGCAACCGGCGCCAGCGCAGAACTGCTGGGCAACATCCATGCGGCCTTCGGCGCGACGCCGAACATGTTCAAGGCGGTGGCCAACTCTCCGGCAGCACTTGCAAGCATGTGGAGCTCGTTCGGTGCCCTCGGTAACGGCCGGCTTGGCGCCAAGCTCGGCGAGCAGATCGCCGTCGCCGTCGCCGACCGCAATGATTGCCACTATTGCCTGGCTGCCCACACGGCGCTTGGCCGCAAGGCCGGCGCGACCGCGCAGGAAATGGCCGACGCCCAGCGTGGCCACTCCAGTGATCCGAAGACGGCGGCGGTGCTCTCGTTTGTTCGCGTGCTGGTAGAGAGGCGCGGCCAGGTGTCGGATGCCGACATCAAGACATTACGCAATGCCGGCTTCGACGATCAGGATATCGTCGAAATCATCGCCCATGTGGCGCTCAACCTCTTCACCAACTACGTCAACGTGGCGCTGGCCGTGCCGGTCGATTTCCCCGGCGTCAAGCTTGTGCGCGAAGCTGCCTGAGAACCCGCCGGGCAGGTGTGCCTGCCCGGCCCCTCCCAAAGGAATGGCCTCATGATTACCGCTACACCAAACCAGGCGCCGGAACTGGATGTCAGCAACTGGTCCAACACCACTGTGCCGCTCAGCCTCGGCATGTTGCGCGGACGCGTCGTCTTCATCCACGCCTTTCAGATGCTTTGCCCCGCCTGCGTGTCACACGGGCTGCCGCAGACCCAACGCGTGCAGCGCCTGTTTCGCGACACCGACCTTCAGGTAATCGGTCTGCACACGGTCTTCGAACACCACGCGGCGATGGGGCCGGAGGCTCTCAAGGCATTCATCCACGAATACCGCCTGACCTTTCCGATCGGTGTCGACGCTGCATCGCCCGAGACGCCGATACCCAGCACGATGCAGCGCTACGGCATGCGCGGCACGCCCACGACCATCATCATCGGCCGTGACGGAACCGTTCGCCACCATCGCTTCGGCATCGAAGACGATCTCCTGGTTGGTGCATGGCTGGCAACAGCCCTTACAGAACCGCTGCCGGCAACGACGGCGCCGCTGGACCTCGCCGGCTGCACGACTGACGGCTGCGCAATTCCCGATGAGATTTCACGTCGAATAGAGACAGGAAAATGATGACACTGAGATCGGCCCAGGTGATCAGGCATGTTCATTTCGAGGATCTCGGCACCTTTGCCGTTCCCCTTCGCCGCGCTGGCTACGAGATAGAGTACCGCGATGTCGGAACCGCCGATTTTCTGGATTTCGCGCCGGATGCCCCCGACCTCGTCGTGGTACTCGGCGGCCCGATCGGCGTCTATGAGGACCAAGCCTACCCGTTCCTGCAGCGGGAGATCGATGTGCTGGCAGCGCGGTTGGAGACAGGCCGGCCGACCCTCGGCATCTGCCTTGGCGCGCAACTGATTGCGCGCGCAAGCGGCGCGCCGGTCTTTCCGTCCGGGATCAAGGAGATCGGTTTCGAGCCGATCAGCCTTAGCGAGGCTGGCCGCGTTTCTCCGCTTCGCCATCTGGGTGGAGTGCCGATGCTGCACTGGCACGGCGATACCTACGATCTTCCCGCCGGCGCAACTTTGTTGGCGTCGACCTCAAAGACCGTGCAGCAGGCGTTTTCGATCGGCAGCACTATTCTCGGGCTTCAGTTTCACCCCGAGGCGGAGACGGGCGCAGCGTTCGAGCGATGGCTGGTGGGCCATGCCTGCGAACTAGCGGCGGCAAACGTCGACATCGGAAAACTTCGCGACGATGCCGCGCAGTTCGGGGCGTCGCTGGCGACCGCCGCCGGCACGATGATGACGGCATGGCTGGAGCAATTACATGCGGCCTGACCAAGCAAAGCCGATCGCTCTCGATGCACTGCTGGTGGGCGAATTGAGCGCCATCGACGAACGCGGGACGCCCAGCGGCATCGACAAGAAGCCCGTCTCCGGGACATTGCACCTGTCGGCGACCGGATTCGTTGGCGATCATCAGGGCGATCTCAAGCGGCACGGCGGCATCGAGAAGGCCGTGCATCACTATCCCGCGGATCATTATGTCGCGTGGAGGTTAGAGCTCCGGTCGGCAACGATCCTCGATCTCCCGGGAGCGTTCGGCGAAAATCTGTCGACATCCGGGCTGACGGAAGACGACGTTGCCGTTGGAGATCGGTTCCGCCTGGGGCGTGCCTTGCTCGAAGTCAGCCAGGGACGGCAGCCTTGCTGGAAGCTGAACAGGCGCTTTGGGCTGACCGACATGGCCCGCCGTGTCCAGCAATCCGGACGCACCGGATGGTACTACCGCGTGATCGAGGAAGGACGCGTTTGCGTTGACGATGCCCTCGTCATGGTCGAGCGTCGATGCCCCACCTGGTCCATCCGGCGGCTCTGGCATTATCTCTATGTCGACACGATGAACCAGGACGCTCTTCAGGAGATTGCCAATCTCGATTTGCTGCCGACGAGCTGGCGCGACTATGCGACAAAGCGGTTGGCAACCCGGAAGGTCGAGGATTGGACGCGGCGTCTTGAGGGCCACAACGAAGGTTAGAATGGCCAATCGGGCTTCCCTGCCCGGCAAAGGTGGAAACCCGCTCAGTGTTAAAGCGTGTCGCGATCTCCAGGATTCGCTTACTGTGCCTTAAGCTCTTGTTTTTGCGCATGTCGTTATCGCAAAACCGCTGCGCACTTTGGCGCGACATGCTTTAGGCGGTTTTCGCCGCAGCCCTGGAGCGGGATCGACGTGCCAGTCGTTGCGCGACCTGATCGGCAACGAAGATGGCATGATCGTTGACCTGCGGCAGTCCCATCAACTCGCCGAATGTGCCGCGAGCCAGCGGTCCAGCGATGAAAAGCGTTTCCTCGCTTTTTCCATCACGGTTGGTGGCGCGGCTTTGTTCGTCGCAGGCAAGGCCGAGGCCGACCATATCCAGTTGCAAATGGCCGGCGTCTGCCAGATCGGCCAGCCAGTTCTGGCTCCTGAGAATGCCTGTATGCGCCGGACCGGTCGTGATCACGCATGCGTCGAACAGCATTTGCTCGCGTTTGCCGCTGTGGCGGTGACGAACCGCGGCGGCAATGGTCTCGCCGTCGTGGTCTATCCCCCCTATTGATCCTCCAAGAACCCGCACGTCGCCATGCTCAAGCCCTTCTGCAATGACAGCGTCGATCTGCGGCGCGACGCGGAAGCGGTGCACATCCCAATAGGGACGCAGGTGGCGAACAAGTCGTTTCCGTTCCGCAACAGGGAGTGCGCGCCAGATGTCACCACCCTGGGTGCGCAAAGCATCGAAGACGGCGTGCCAACTGCGCCCCTCCGCAGGGGCCTGGTGCAGCGCGATGCGCACCCGGCGCAGCAGCGACCGGGCCGTTTGCGGCGGATCGGTGACGAAGTCTCCGAACGGCTCCTGCGCGGTTGTCGCGTGCCCCCTCGACCGCAACCCTCTGCGGGAAATGGCTGTGATCGGCCCGCGGTGGCCGCAGCACCTGAGCGAGGCGATGACATCGGCAGCAGTCAGGCCATTGCCGATAACGAGCACACGATCGTCTCCGCGGATCACGGACAGGGCGCCTCGCAATGTCGAATCGGCGACATATCGCGGGTGACCGGCCAGCACTTTGGCAATGTTTTGAGGAGCGCAGGGTGCCGGGTGAGTCGTCGCGACGATGGCGATGTCGGCCAGTATGTCAGTTCCTCCATCCGTGTTGACCCGCCACTGGTCGCCGACACGGACGATCTGACCCACCCGTTCGCGACAGTGATGGACCTGATCGGCTTTCAGATGCGGAGCGATGAAATCGCTGACATAGCGGCCGAAAACTGCGCGTCGCGGGTAGAGGTTGCCGTCTTCGGCAAGCGCGCCCGGATCATCGCGCGGCTCGCCTTCAGCTGCCAGCCAACGCAGGAAATCGTCCGGATCGTCAGGTATGAGGCTCATGCGCGCCGCCGGCACGTTGATGCGGTGGGCCGGATCGGCGGTATCGTAGGCAAGGCCGGCCCCTAGCCGCGCCCTCGGCTCGAAGACGACGATATCGACCGCTCGTCCGGCCGTGTTCCTGGCGAGGTTGGCCGCCAGCGCCGCGCCGGTAAATCCCCCGCCTATGATTGCCACAACCGGTCGATGGGATCGGTGCGTCACGATTGCGAGACCTTAAGCTTCGGCCTGTGGTCTCCGGCGATGGTCTCGCCGAACGGGCCAGTATTGATCGATGTTTCGCGCGCGGGAACCGAGTGGCCGAGCGGCAGGTTTGGCAGCACCAGTTCGCCGAACCGATAGGCCTCCTCCAGGTGCGGGTAGCCGGACATGATGAAGGTGTCGATGCCGATCTCGCGGTACTCTTCCATCCGCGCCTTGACCTGATCCGGATCCCCGACCAGTGCGGTGCCGGCGCCGCCGCGCACGAGACCGACACCGGCCCAAAGATTGGGCGCCACTTCGAGCTTGTCGCGCCGGCCGCCATGCAAGAGGCTCATGCGGCTTTGACCTACCGAATCCATGCGCTCGAACACCTTCTGTGCGGCGGCGATCGTCTCGTCATCGACATATTGTATCAGGTCGTCGGCCGCCTGCCATGCTTCCTTTGCCGTCTCGCGCACGATCACATGCAGGCGGATGCCGAAAGTAACCTCTCGGCCCTCGGCCTCGGCCAGCGCGCGCACTTCAGCAACCTTCTTGGCGACATCTTCTGGCGGCTCACCCCAGGTCAGATATTTGTCGATCGTTCTTGCCGCCACCTCCTGGCCCTTGCCGGATGACCCGCCGAAATAGAGCGGCGGATGCGGCGTCTGCACCGACTGAAACAGCAGCTTGCCTCCTTCGATGTCGAAATGCTCTCCCTTGAAGGTGACGTCTTCGCCGCGAAGCACGGCTTTATAGACGGTGAGAAACTCCTCGGTGACCTCATAGCGCTCAGTATGCGACAGGTGGATGCCGTCGCCCTTGTTTTCGGTCGGGTCGCCGCCAGTGACGACATTGATCAGCAGCCGCCCCTCGGACAGCCGATCGAGGGTGGCCGTCATTCGGGCTGCAAGCGTTGGCGAAAGCAAGCCAGGCCGAACAGCGATCAGAAACCGCAGCTTTTCGGTCAACGGCGCGAGCGCCGACGCCACGACCCAGCTGTCCTCGCAACTGCGGCCGGTGGGTATCAACACGCCGTAATAGCCCAGAGAATCGGCCGCCTGGGCGACCTGTTTCAGATAATTCAGATCGACATTGCGCCCTCCCCGCGTCGTGCCGAGATAGCGACTGTCGCCGTGGGTGGGCAGGAACCAGAGAACGTTGATTTTGTCAGGCGTGTTGCCCATGCGAACTCTCCTCGAACACAACAGATGGCATGCGGCAAACACGGCCGACAGCAAAAAATATAAACTCTATAAAATTTATTGACAATGAAAAATCCGACGATCATTTTTAAGTAGAGGAAAAATTTTTCCCGGATTGCGGTTTCACGACCGGGAAGCAGTTCAAATTTTTCGAGGATATTGCCATGAACATCGCTCTTACCGCTTCCAGTGCATTCACGACGCCCGGTCAGGCGGTCAACCGCCCCGTCCCTGTCACGCCATCCGAACTGAAATCTGCAATGCGCAACCTGTCGGGCGGCGTCTCGGTCATTACTGCCGGTATCGGCGACGACCGCACCGGAGCGACAGTGACATCGGCAACGGCCCTTTCGGTCGACCCACCGACGATGATCGTCAACATCAACCGGACGTCATCCACCTGGCCGGCGATCGAGCGTTACCGGCACTTCTGCGTCAACATCCCGGCAAGCGAGCAACAGCACGTGGCCGAGCGGTTCGCCGGCTTCGGCGGCCTCAAAGGTGCCGCACGCTACGGCGGCGCTCACTGGCGGACACTCGTCAGCGGCGCTTCTGTCCTTAACGGCGCGCTCGCCGCGATCGATTGCGAAGTCGAGGAGATCATCGAACGCCACAGCCACGCCATCATCCTGGGACGGGTCCTGGCGATTGCCACAGGCGCAGGCGAGCCGGTTCTCTATCACGGCGGCCGTTACGGCAGCTTTCAGCCGTAACGGCAGACGACCGTGTTCGCGTAGGCAAAGAAGATGCCCAAACAGCCGAAGTTTGGAATGGCTTCATACCCCGTCGCACAAACGGGGTATTTTTTATCTCTATAAAATCCATGTGTTTTGAGATTATCGATGCAGGCTCCACGACGGGGCCATCGGCAAACCGTTGAGGAGCATGGCAATGACAATCGCAAGACGCACCCTTTTGGTATCAACCGCAGCGCTGCTTTTGGCGACGCAGGGATTGTTCGCCGCCCAGGCCGCCGACGCCACGCTGACCATCGGTTATCAGCCGATCGTCGAGCCGTCGCGCGTGCCGCAGGCCGATGGCACCTACGAGAAGGTGACCGGCGCGAAAATCAACTGGCAGAAGTTCGATGGCGGCGCTGATGTCATCGCGGCGCTTGCATCCGGCTCGATTGATATCGGCTATGTCGGCTCGTCGCCGCTCGCGGCTGCGGCCAGCCGGGAACTGCCGTTCGAAACCATTTTCGTGGTCGGCCTGATCAGCGACGCGGAAGCCCTGGCCGTCAAGGGTATAAGCAAGCCGGAAGAACTCGCCGGCAAGAAGATCGCGACCCCCTTCGTGTCGACCGCCCATTACAGTCTGCTGACGGCGCTGAAGCATTGGAACATCGATCCGAAGTCGGTCGAGATCCTCAACCTGCGCCCGCCGGAAATCGCGGCCGCCTGGCAGCGCGGCGACATCGACGGCGCCTATGTCTGGGATCCGGTTCTGTCCGAAATCAAGAAAACCTCGACCGTGCTCGCCACCTCCGCCGACGTTGCCAGGTGGGGTGGCCCGACCTTCGACGCCTGGATCGTCAGCAAGAAATTCGCCGAGGAGCATCCGGATATCGTTACGGGTTTCGTCAAGGTGACCGGTGATGCCTATGCCGACTACCGATCCAACCCTGATGCCTGGGGCGCCACTTCGACGCAGGCCGAAAAGATCGCGCGCTTGACGGGCGCCAAGCCCGAGGACGTGCCCGCTCTCCTTAAGGGGTATTATTTCCCGTCTCTCGAGGAGCAGGCGGCATCTGATCTTCTCGGCGGCGCAACGGCCAAGGCCATTGCCGAAACCTCTGCCTTCCTGCTTGAGCAGGGAAAGATCCCGGCAGTTCTTACTGATTACGGCCCCTATGTCTCGGGACGTTGGGCGCAGGAAGCCGCCAAGCTCTCGTTCTGAGCAAAGTCGTATTGGCAACCGATGGGTCGGCGGTGCACTTGATACGCGCGCCGCCGACCTATCCATCGATCCACGTCGCAGATTATGGGGCCGCACAATGTCCGTGCTTTCGCTTGAGAATGTCTCGTTGCGCTACACGCCTGGCGAAGGGCGATCGCAAGCGCCGCTGGTTCTGGACCAGATCAATCTGGATGTTACGGAAGACGATTTCGTTGTGGTTATCGGCAGATCCGGTTCGGGCAAGACAAGCCTGCTCAATCTGGCTGCCGGCTTCCTGGCGCCAAGCAGTGGTCGGATCGTGCTCGATGGCCAGCAGTTGTTCGGACCGGGGTCCGATCGCGCCGTGGTCTTTCAGGACGACGCGCTTTATCCATGGCTGAGTGCGATCGAGAATGTCGCCTTCCCTCTGCGCCTCCGTGGCGTCGGGAAAGAGCAACGGCTGAAAGAAGCCCGGTCTCTGCTCGAGCGCGTCGGGTTACCGGATGCGGCCGACCGCAAGGTCTGGGAGCTTTCCGGCGGCATGCGCCAACGGGTCGGCATTGCAAGGGCCTTGGCCGCGCGGCCTCGGTTCTTGCTGATGGACGAGCCGCTCGGCGCATTGGATGCGTTGACGCGCGTGCGCATGCAAGGCTTTCTCTTGGACATGTGGAAGTCGAGCCGCGCCGGCGCGCTGCTCATCACGCACAGCATCGATGAAGCCTTGATGCTGGCGACGCGGATCGTCGTGCTGACCGCCAACCCGGGTCGGATCGCAAAAATCATTCCGGTCAACTTTGGCCGAGACTATCTCTCTGGAATACCTCAATCCGAGCTGCGCGCCTCTGCCGAGTTCAGACGGCTGCACGATGGCTTGACCGGCCTCATTCATTCCGAAGACCAAGGTATTGCAGCATGACCCTTTCCCTGGAAACGGCGTCCACCGACCTGGAGTCAGGTGGCGAAATCGATACAAAGCCGCAGCGTGCACTACCCATTCTGTGGATTTCGGCCGCAACGGTCGCCGCGCTGGTCGGCCTTTGGGGCCTTGTCTCGCTCTATGGGCTGGTGCCGCCGCTGTTCCTGCCATCGCCGCTCGCTGTGCTTCGGGCGTTGGGGGGCCTGGTCGTGACGGGCTTTGTCGATGCGACGCTGGCCCAGCATGTCGCCACCAGCCTTTCGCGCATCTTCGGCGCGCTTGGCGTCGCGCTGGTCCTCGGTGTGCCTGCCGGCCTAACGATCGGCACCAGTCGTTGGGGCAAGGGCATACTCGATCCGATCGTCGAGTTTCTCCGCCCGCTGCCGCCCCTTGCCTATCTGCCGCTCGTCATCATCTGGCTTGGTATCGGCGAGGCGTCGAAGATCGCCGTGATTGCGCTCGCAATGCTGCCGCCGATCATTCTCTCGACGGCTTCAGGCGTCAAATCTGCCTCGGCCGACCATATCAATGCCGCACGCGCCTTTGGCGCTTCGAGATGGCAGCTGCTGCTCCAGGTGATCTTGCCAAGCGCGTTGCCGTCCGTGCTCACTGGAATGCGCATTGCGCTCGGCGCCGGCTGGTCGACGTTGGTTGCCGCCGAGCTTGTGGCAGCGACACGCGGCCTCGGTTTCATGATCCAGTCGGCGGCCCAGTTCCTGGTCACCGACATCGTCATTGCCGGCATCGTGGTGATCGCCGTCGTCGCCTTCCTGTTCGAAGTCATTGCGCGACTTATCGAGCGGCGGCTGGTGCCGTGGGCGGACCATCGTTGACGGACAGGCGCCGCCTTTCCTATGCGGACTTCTGCGTCACCCGGCGCCGCGTCGCGATCAACCGTGCCGCCGCATAGGTCTGGGTAACGATCTCGGGCACCAGATCGATATCGGGCAGGCTGCCGAGACCCAATGGCCCGATCGCGTAAAGATTGACAGTTGGGTGGCCGTCCGAAAGCACTTCCCCCGCCGGGCTGACGGCGAGACCGAGCCCGAGCTCATCCGGCTGCGCCAGACCGCCGGCAAAGAGATTCTGAATGACCGGTGCCTTGAGGTCGGGCGCAGAACAGCGACAGTTGATGACCTGATCGGCTTCAAGCAGATCCTCCTGCAAGGCTCCGGCCCAGCGAACCATAAGCCCATCCGCCCGCCGCCGCCCAGCCCATCCCTTGCGCACGACAGTGCGGTCATCGGCCAGTTCCTGCTGCAGTCGCAGGTGCAACGGTGCCGGCAGGCGATTGCGGTGGCTGTCGTAAATCGAGCGCAGATGGCGGTTGAACTGGCGTTTCTCCTGTTCCGGCAGCGCCTGCCACAGAGAACGCGCACGGCGCCGCAGTCCGTTCATCGCCGCCTGCCAGCTAAGACCGTTGGCTTCCGCATCGACGCAGGCCCGCCGGACGAAGCGGACGATGTCGCGAAGCCTCGTCGGCATCGGATCGACCGGGAAAGTCGGTGCCGCTGCCAGCCGCGTGTGCGACTGCGGCAGGAAACCATGCCGCGATACGATGGTGATCTCGCCGGCATAGCCGTTGTCGCGCATTTGCAGCAGACGATCGACGACACGCACCCCGCTGCCGAGCAGCACCGCATGACGGGGAACGACCAGACGCCGCGCCCTCACCAAGGGGCGCTCCGCGTCCACAACCTCCATTTCAAGCGCGCGGAGGCCGAATCCTGTCGCGAGCACGGCAACATCGCATTCGATCGAGCCTTCCTCCTGCAGCACCGAGAAACGCCCGGACGGCAGTTTCCGCAGCCCCAGCACAGCCTGGCAGGAGAGCTGCATCGAGATATCCAGTCGCCGCGTCAGCGCCTCTGAAAAACGTTGGTAGACATAGTCGCTGAAGATGCTCTTCGGCACGAAGATCTGCTGGAATCCCGGAATGGCTGCAGAGACGGCCGAACGAAAATCCTGGTTGGCACAAAGCCATTCGTTGAAATCCTCCGGCTGGCCTGCGGCCACCGACAGATCGCGCACGCGGCTGTTGAGGATCTCTCCGCTCTGGGCGGCGGCCATGACCTGCCCGCCGCTGATGGTCGGTTGCGGATCAAAGAGATGAACATGAAATGCGGTGCGCACCGACTTCATCAGCGCGATCGCCATCATGATTCCCGAGAAGCCGCGACCGATGACAGCGATACGCGGCTTTGCCGGAGGACCGTCACTGTCTGGCGAAATCTTGGCGAACAATCCGTGGACAGTCATGGGAACTCCCTTGTGGTCTGGCTGCGGTCAGCCGGCAAAGTTTGAAACGCATGGCTGTTCCGATCCCGAACATGGACCGGACCTTGGGGTATCGCTCGGCACGGAGATCGGCCGCTGTTGTGGCTGATACCTGCAGTGTCGGGGAATGGTGCCGCCAGCCGCGCCGGCCGGCGAGTAGGTATCCGTTGTTCTGGCTGGCCTGGCGCCTCGGCACATGGTCATCCCTATACGGCATACTCTATAAAATTTATGCGCTATTAAAACGCGAATTGGCGCGGACATCAAGCTCTTTGTGCCGCGCCTTCGTTTCTGGCCGGCAAGCACAGGATGTGGCAGACTGATATCTATCGCCCCGCGGCGTAGCTGCTTTCCCGCTTTTCACCGACTTTGGCAGCGTTCGCCTGGGGCTGTTCGCGCCGCGCGATACCGTTGAGGACCGTCAGCAGATCGTAGCCTCGCGACCAGCGACCGAAACCGCTGGCAACGTTGATGTGCCCGGCGTGACCGAGGTCGACGAGCCGACTGCCCCAGCGGGTCGAGATGTGGCGCAGGCGATCGAAAGACATATAGGGGTCGTTGAGGCTGCCGACGATCAGGCTCGGAAAGGGCAGCGGCTGCTCCGGCATGGCGCCGAACTCGATCGAACCGGGATGAAGCCGCTCCGTAACATCAAGATCGCAGGGCGCCACCAGAAGCGCGCTTCTGATCTGGCGCGCCAGCGGTCGCCGCGCCAGGCTGGCAACGAGTATGCAGCCCAGGCTGTGCGCCACAACGTCCACAACACCGTGACGGAGAATGGCCTGTTCCAGCGCCTCGCGCCATCGCTCGAGCACCGGGTGGTCCCAGTCATCCTGCTCGACCAGGGCCGCCCTCGGCTGGTCGTCCAGCCAATGACGCTGCCAGTGCCCCGCGCCTGAGCCGAAAAGACCTGGAATGATCAAGGTTTTTGCCATGGTATCAGCCTCTTGCGACACGGTCCAAGTGACGGCATGCCCACCATCCGTCGGTCAAACAAATCATGAGGCAATTATGCGAAGGCGCATGGCGCGAGGTAAGCAAGGAATGTTCAATATCTATAAATTCTATAGCATAACTTTCTTCGGTCTCGGATCGTATCGCCGAAATCACGATATCCGCCGCGGAACAATGCTTGAGGCAGAGTGTTTCTTTTGACGCGTATCTCAGCGAAATCAGTTTCGTTTTGGGGCCCCTTGTAGTCAAAAAATTGCGTTGTTGGTGCCGGCGAAATTGATAGTTTGATCTGACACTTCGATGGCGAGTGCGATCGAAGCTTTGAGGGATGGTGCTGTGTTCGGCCAACTCGACAAGCCGGGCGAAGAGCGGCGAGGTTGCCAGCGTGTCGGATAGGTTCGATCCGACCAAGCGGCGCTTCGACGGCACATTGTCGAGTCTGGTTCGAGCTCGATCGGGCGATCGATGGTCTGGCTGAAGACAGGCTGGTCGATCTCATATGGGGACCGCTTCGGTTTGACCGGGCGCATGGAAGAGGTGAGCTGGATTTGAGTGCGCATGGCCACAACAGGCGCTGGCGGTTTCGCCAGCCGAGTGTGCTTCCGGGGTTCGGTCTGGCG
>NZ_MBST01000037.1:0-37628 GCF_001695865.1 Ensifer sp. LC384 | reverse complement strand
TGGTAAACCTTTGCCCCAGCGGCGCGGTATTCTGCGCCTGTGCCGGGCGACCGACAAGCGTGGCAGGTCACTGCCAGCTATACTCCTTTGGGGTGATCTGGCGGCGCGGGCCAACCGGGCGCTCGCACCACTATCGTTGCAAGCAAGTATCCCCGACCAAGCCGGGGGCTTGGTTGATGTGAGGCGCTCAAGCGGCTGGAGGGGGACGCTGGCGCGGCCCCTGCTTCAATGAGCCACCTGGAGGTGGCCGTTCAATGCTATCCGCGCCGCGCTCTAACGCCGCCGGGTCGCTCGGATCCGCCAGCGAACGGGCCGGGAGGGACATTCACCTCGGGCAGGATGTCGAGGTCGCCATTGTAGGCGCCCAGGTGATCTCGTTGCCGGGCTCGGCGGCGACGAGCGGAACCCCAACCCGGTCGATCCGCTGCAGGACGTCGCCGATACCCGTCAGGTACAATTCCGGCGAGATATCGGAGAGCTGGTACATGTCCCAGCGTTGAACGAGAACGGCTGGCGCGTGTTATTCACTCGCACGGCCGACCTCATCCAGAAGCTTCAGGTCGCGCGGCGGAAACTCCAGCCCGAAGCCGCCATCGTAAAGCTCGCAAAGTTCGATGTGCTCATCCTCGACGACCGGGCCTACGCCACCAAGGACCAGGCCGAAACGAGCGTGCTCTTCGAACTCACCTCCGCAAGATATGAGCGGCGTTCCATCCTCGTCGTCGCGCTATACGCCTGCAGCTCGTGCCACCTGACTGATTTAACGACGACTGAGCAGGGGTCCCTGGTGTAAGCTGCGTATTCTTGGCCGTTGGACAGCGCGTCAGAGCATGCCGTAATTGGACCATAATAGTTGGATTCTAGGTCATGCCCGATATCGGAGAGTGGCTCACCAGCATAAGGCTTGAGCGGTATCGCCAAACCTTCTTGGAAAATGGCATCGATCTCGATGTTGTCGACGATCTCACCGATGCCGACCTGAGGGAACTCGGCCTGTCTCTTGGTGACCGCAAGCGGTTTCTCAGGGCGGCCGCGGCCGTAGTTCGCCGGTCGTCGTCTCTTGCAGCGACGCCGCAACCCCACGTATCCCCGACCCCTAGCGAGGCGGAAAGGCGCCACCTGACGGTGATGTTCTGCGATCTCGTAGGATCGACAGCACTGTCCGCACGCCTCGATCCAGAAGACCTGCGGCAGTCGATCGTCGCTTACCATACTTGCGCCACCGAGGTCGTCGGCCGGTACGACGGCTTCGTTGCCAAGTATATGGGCGACGGCATCCTCGTGTACTTCGGTTACCCACAGGCTCACGAGGAGGATGCCGAGCGGGCCGTGAGGGCCGGTCTCGCGGTCGTCGAGGCGGTGGCCCAGCTCGACGCGGCAGGCGAACGCTTGGCTGTTCGGATCGGAATTGCCACTGGTCTGGTCGTGGCGGGCGACATCATCGGCGCCGGTGAGGCCGAAGAACATAGCGTAGTGGGCGAGACGCCGAACCTAGCGGCCCGCCTGCAGGCGCTCGCCGAGCCCGGCACCTTGGTCATTGCCGAGGCGACCCGTGCGCTGCTCCGGGGCCAGTTCAAGCTCGAAAGCCTCGGGGTGCGGTCGATCAAGGGCTTTGCGGAGGCGGCTGAGGCCTTTCGGGTGCTCGGGGAAGTGCGGAGCGGAGACCGCTTCGAGGCCTGTCACGCGACCGAAGTGCTACCGATGGTCGGCCGCGATCAGGAACTGGCGCTATTGGTCGATCGTTGGACTCTGGCCAAGGCAAGAGAAGGTCAGGTCGTCCTGCTCGAGGGCGAGGCCGGAATCGGCAAGTCGCGTCTTGCGCTGGCACTTCGCGACCACCTCTCCAGAGAGCCACACTTGTTGCGCCGCTACTGCACCTCACCCTACCACACCAACAGCGCGCTTCGTCCGGTGATTGCCCAACTCGAACAGGCGGCGGGGTTTGAACGCGATGATTCATCGGCCGTCAAGCTCGCCAGGCTCCAGGCACTGCTCGCCGAACAGGGTGAGGTAAGCGAAGCGATCCCATTGCTGGCCGAGCTTCTCGGAATCCCAAGCACCGGCCGGTATCAAATACTGAATCTCGCGCCCCAGCAGCGCAAGAGCCGGACCTCTGAAGTGCTCATCGACCAGCTTGCCAGAATGGCTGGGAAGCAGCCGGTGCTCATGGTGCTTGAAGACGCGCACTGGCTGGACCCGAGCAGCCTTGAGCTGTTCGGCTTGTTCGTGGACCGCATCCAGCAGCTCTCGGTGCTGCTGGTCATTACCTACAGGCCCGAGTTCGTGCCGCCTTGGCGTCGTTACCCGCACGTGACGAGGGTGGCACTGAATCGTCTCGACCAGATGCAAGCTCAATTGCTGGTCGAGCGGCTGACCGGTGGAATGCCACTGCCTATCGAAATGCTCGATTATATCCTGGCCAACACCGATGGCGTACCGCTGTTCCTTGAGGAGTTGACCAAAACCATGCTCGAATCTGGTCTCCTGGGAGAGGCTGGCGATCATTTCGGACTGGCTGCACCTATGACGCCGCTGGCGGTCCCGGTGACGCTACATGACTCGCTCATGGCCCGCCTCGACCGCCTCGGGAGGGCCAAGGTCGTGGCCCAGATCGGCGCCTGCATTGGGCGCGAGTTCTCCTATGAGTTGATTGCGGCGGTGGCAGCGCTCAACGAACCGGAGCTACTGCGTGGGCTCGACGAACTGGTTGGTACTGAACTGGTTTTTCGGCGCGGTAGTCCGCCTAAAGCGATCTACAGCTTCAAGCATGCGCTCGTCCGCGATACCGCATATCAGTCCCTCCTCAAGAGCCGCCGCCGGGAGCTCCATCGCCGTATTGCCCAGGTCTTCGAAGAGCAAGCCCCACACGTCGTGGCCGCCCAGCCGGAACTCTTGGCGCATCATCTCACGGGGGCCGGACAGCTACCGCAAGCGATCGTGTTCTGGCATCGTGCGGGCGAGCATGCCAATGATCGGGCGGCGAATGCCGAGGCTGCCGGCCATTTGGCCAAAGGCCTCGATCTGCTCACTCAGATGCCCGAGAACCCGGAGCGTCTCGAGCATGAGCTGACATTGTTGACCACCCTGGGGCAAGTGCTTACCGCCGGGAAGGGCTATGGCCACCCGGAGGTCGAGCGCGTCTACAGCCGTGCCCTTAGCTTGGCGGAGCGGGTCCAAGAAACGCCCAGGCTGTTCCCGGTGCTTCTCGGCCTCACCATTCATCATGCAGTGCGGTCTGAGCTCTCCGCGGCGCGGGACCTTGGCAAGCGGCTGTTGGCGTTGGCGCAGCAAACCTCGGATCCCGTGCTCGTGGTGGAAGCGTCCTACGCGCTGGGCATCACCTGCTCCTGGCTCGGCGAATTCGCCTCGGCATGGCAGCACTTCGAACACGGGATCAGCCAGTACGACGTCGCCCAGCACCGGGCGCATCTGGCGCTTTATGGACAGGATGGAGGACCGATCTGCCTGTGCCGTGGCGGCATGGCGCTGTGGTATCTCGGCCACGAAGACAGGGCGCTGGAGCTGATGGCCAAGGCGCTCGCCATGACTGCGAAGCTCGGGCATACGTTCAGCCGCGCCTACGTCCTCACTTGGGCGGCGATTCTCCACGTACATCGACGGGACGTGGCGAAGGCGCAAGAGGCGGCGGAATTGGCGTCAGCGTTCGCGGCCGAACACGAATTTCCATTCTGGCACACACAGGGGGTCTTCCTGCAGGGGTGGGTGCTGGCTGAACGGGACCAGGTCACGGCAGGCATCGAGCGGTTGCGAAAGGGGCTGGCTGGCATGCGGGCGATCGGGTCAGGAATGACCGAGCCTTGGGCAATGGGCTTGCTCGCGGCAGCATATGGCAAGGCCGATCGTTTTGTTGACGGCCACACCTTGATTGACGAAGCGCTCGCCATTGTCTCGCGCACCCGCAACCGCTGGTGTGAGGCGGAGCTACATCGGCTCAAGGGCGAGCTCATATCATCGCTCTCGGAGCGCAATCCAGCCGAAATCGAGGCGTGCTTCCACCGTGCTGTTGACGTCGCGCGCATGCAGGATGCCAAGATGTGGGAACTGCGCTCGGCGGTGAGTTTGGCACGGCTTTGGCGGGCACAGGGTCTCAGAGCGCAGGTTTGCGAGCTGCTCGCGCCGCTCCTCGGCTGTTTCGCGAAGGGCCACGGAACGCTCGATCTTCAGGACGCTCAAGCGGTCTTTGAGAGCTGCGGAGGAAAATTGAGCACCTGAACACCAAGCGCTGTTAGAACCATAGATGAATTGGTGGCCTTCTTGCATTGCAGCCGGTCCAGGTTGAAATGCGACATGCTGCTGACAGCAGCCTGGACACCTTCCGCAAGGAAGCCCAGCGCTATCTCGCGACCGAAAGGCACTTTGGTCATCGCCAATTATTTCCGCAAAGCCATGGGTCGGTGGAAAGGTGGCCACGTCTCACCCTTGGCTGCCTATGATGTAGAAACCGACCGTTTCCTCACCCTCGACGTTGCTCGGTACAAAAATCCCCCCGATTGGGTAACGACAGTCGACCTAGTTAACGCAATGAACACGCAAGACTCGGACAAGGACAACCGTACGCGGGGTTATGTTCTGATTGCTACAAGGCCATGATGTTGGCTAGGCCGGATTGCAAATCGATGCCCGCGCCAGCATTTGCCGATGTTCCATTTACGGCCACGAGCGGCCGGTTGACGGGTTCAAGTTGTCAAGCGAATCGAGGAATTGCCCCCCCTTTTGCCGGCCGAAAACACTGGCTTTGGCGGGCCGTTGATCAGGATGGATACGTTCTCGACGAGATCGTCCAGGACCGGAGCGACACCAGGGCCGCTAGGCGATTGCTTTTCGGCCGCGCGGCAGGTGAAGTGGAATTATAGGCCAGCGCTTTGGACAACCGGCAGCCATAGACCTTCGGCGCCCCGCCAGCCGGTAAGCGGGATGTCGCACTTGCGGTCGAACCTGCCGATTGGCGCCTTACGGACACAATTCTCAGCCGAGCGAAATGGGTGTCCCGCGATCTGGATCGTGCTCTGAGCGTAAGAGGCGGTGCACGAAAAGTATGCGAGGATAGCTAGAGCGCATGAGATATTGTTCGTCATTGCCAAATCCCTTCCAATATTAGAAGTTGCTGAACATACTTCAACCGGGAGAGGTTTGCGCTTAGCCTTTTCGAACTAGCTCAGGCGGAGGAGGATATCTGAAGCCTCAAATGGCGAGAAATGCGGAGGCGAATAGTGTCTGGTTGATCTTCCGCCACTCTCGCGAAGCGCGATCAATGTTCCCGGCGATACATTATGCGATTTTAGACGCACAAAAGGTACATTCTATTTTCAAGTGCGACATGCCAATGATTTCAATGGCTTCCCCTTGGAGATTTTGGAATGTCCCGACGCTATTCGCAGCTGAATCTGGCCGATCGACGCCGCCTCTTCCACTTTGTCGAACGTAAACTGCCGATCAAAGAAATGGCGCGCCAACTCGGTCGTCATCGATCGACGATCTATCGTGAGATCCGACGCAACACATTCCACGATCGCGAGCTGCCCGACTATAGCGGTTACTTCCCAACAGTTGCTGACGACATCCGCAAAGAGCGGCGACAGCGTTTGAGGAAGCTTGTGCGGCACCGGCAATTGCGCGAACTGGTGATCGAGCAGCTGAAGGCACTTTGGTCACCGGAACAGATCGCCGGCCGCCTGCTTGCCGATGGCGTGAGCGCCGTGCGTGTCTGCACCGAGACGATCTATCGCTTCATCTATGGCAAGGAAGATTGTGCGCTGGAGCTCCATCAGCATCTGGCGGAAGCTCGCCGCAAACGCCGCCCCCCGCGGCTCGAGGAAACCCCGCGACGGCACTTTTCCTGCTGCCTGCAGGATATCGCAACGTCCTGATTTCATTGCTGATCGTTCGCAGTTCGGGCACTGGGAAGGCGACTTGTTGATCTTCCAACGTGACTTGGGCAACGCCAACGTAACCTCACTGATCGAACGCAAGAGCCGCTACACCGTCATGATCAAGAACCAGAGCCGGCACTCACGACCGATCATGGACAAGATCATCGAAACGTTCTCTCCCTTGCCAGCCTTTGCCCGGTAGAGCTTCACCTTTGATCGCGGCACGGAGTTTAGCGGCTTCAGGGCTTTGGAAGATGGCATCGGCGCGCGCAGCTGGTTTTGTGACCCCAGTGCGCCATGGCAGAAGGGGGCCGTGGAAAATACCAACAAGCGCATCCGCCGGTTCATGCCAGGCGATACGGATCTTGCAGCCGTGTCGCAACGCAAGCTCATCCAGCTTGCTCGCCATCTCAACGACCAGCCGAGAAAGTGCCTGAATTACAGGACGCCGGCCGAAGTGTTCAGGGCACATTTGCAAGATGGACGCTGAACCCCTACCCTAAAAACCGGCATGATGCACTTCGGTTAGGATGTCCCGAACGGGAACAAACGTTAAAGTTGCCGCAAGTTCATCTCTCGATCTTTGATGAGAAGTAGCCCGTCACCAAAACAAAAGACGCGTTCTGTTGGCCGTGCCTAGAGAACCTCCGGCCATCTCTGGTGAGCGTGCATGACGGTGAGGATCTCGACGTCCCGACTTACGCGGTAGGGAATGATGTAGGGGATGTCGACTAGCACGAGCTCGCGCGTGCTCTTGATGCGACCAGGCCGCCCACTGGCAGGGTACTCCGCTAACGTATCCACGGCAGTGACAATCCGTGCCACGACGCGGGCCGCCGCATCCGGATTCTCTTTCTCGATATACGCGCCGATCTCATCAAGCCGCCGCAACGCTCGAAGCGTCCAGCGAATACGCTTCCCGCTCATGATTGACGAGCAGACCTGACGTACTTCCCGACGACGTTCGCCACATCTTCATCGCTGGCGAACTCACCCCGCTCGGCCTCGGCCAGCCCGGCTTCAATCTCGGCAAGCTGCCATTCCTGCTGCTCAACAAAAGCTTCGATGGCTTCCGCAGCCATATAAGAGCGTGACCGATCCAGCTTCTCAGCGATCTGATCCAGCTTGCTCGCGGTTTCATCTTTTACACGCACGGTAAACGCAGCGGTCATCGGCCTAACTTTCTATGGTTCACCTTGATTATCGATGAACCACTCTGGTGCGTCAAGGTTCAGACCTCCAACGCATCCACCAGGCGCTTCATCAATCGGTTTGCCGCCCTTTAGAAACTCTCTGGTGGGGCCTGTAGCTCACTGGTCAGAGCCGTCGGCTCATAACCGATTGGTTGCAGGTTCGAGTCCTGCCGGGCCCACCATGTCACTCTTGCTCGCCACATACCTCTGAACTTTCGCCACTGAAATTGAGCAAAAGACAACCTGGGGTAGCTTTTTTTCGCATTTCTTTTGCAGACATGCGATATTCGGTTGCGTCGTCGGTAATAAGGAAGTTTGCTCCCGATTGCGGACCGTACGGTCTAGAGGACGGTTTCCGTGGAGTGGCAGGTCTCTTCTCCATGAGAGGGCCGGAAAGAATGAAGAAACGTTTCCTCTGCTAGAGAAGGCCCCTTAAGCGGGAGCTTCGACATGGCGGTAAAAAACTTCACACTCGTACAACGAAATTTTGAAGAGGCTACACATCCAATTCTTGAGCTGCCTGCTACGGTCACAGCACTCACTGAGAGAAACATCAGCGCAATAGATTGGAAGAAGCAGACCTTCTTCCCGCGCCACAAGAAATTTACATCTGACCTTGTTGGCGTCACGCAGGACGGCGACGTTATACATATAGAGCAGGAAACGTCGCCAGGCGGCGACTTTTCCTTTCGCATGATCGAATACGCCACCCTTATTTCGGTGGCCTTCGATCTGAAAAGACGGTTGTACCAGTACGCCTATTACACTGGCGACGAACCACGCAAATCTCGGTTAGTTGAACACAACATGGGCTGGTTTCAGCATCGGTTTTTTTTCATGGACGCCGGGTCAGAAGAGGTTTGTCAGCGCCTGATTAAGAAGCCACTTCCAACCGCCGTCTTGTCACTCCTTGTCAGAAATTACGATCTCGCCGAGAGATATTCCGAAGCCTTAGTCGAGCGCATCGCAAAATTGCACCCTCAGGATCGGCAGCCCGTTATTGCTCATTGCATACAGGTCTCGTCTCTTAGAGGCAGACGCAATTTATTCGAGACAATTCTGATGGGTAAACTCCAATACGATCCAACACTTTTTAAAAATCCGGCAGCGGAGGCGGCGGTCAGAGATGCGTTGATTGATCAGTTGCCGGATGCTGTCTCCCAGCTTCCTTTCGCGATCTCACCCCCGTTGACCGACTATATTCTGCACCAGATGAGTGGGTGGGAGATGTCCGCGTTCCTGAAGCATCGTCAGACGTTTAGCTCTCAAGACGACCTGATGAAGACCTTGGGCCTTGAATGGGTGCCAGACGTTCCACAATCTGATGTTCAGAGTGGTTACGACAACGGCATGTAAGCTTAGGCGGGATCACAAAGCCTTGCTTCCCCAGAACGCTTGATACCTGGGCCCATGGGATTCTGGTTGCTGCCCTTTCTCGGGGCGGTCAACGAGCACAGGCAGCGGAGCCGGTAACTCCGGCCCGACGATGATCGCCTCTCCCTGGGCGAGCGACGGAATGAAGGCTGCGGCGTCGCGATCCAGGTCGCCGCATGCTCGTTCAATCGTTTCGCGGTCACGATCATTGGTCAGGCGGTGAACGAAGAGCGTACCAAGCTGGCTCAAAACGTCGGACGGAACGTCCCTCGGGCGTTGCGTGGCTATTGTTGTCGTCAGCCCGTACTTTCGGCCTTCCTTCGCTATAAGACCGAAGGCGTCCAGCATTACATGGTTGGTGTCGTCGCCGATGGATCGACCGATGAATTGGTGGGCCTCATCCAGGAAACATACAAGCGGACACGTCTGAAAAACGTTTTGCCGAGCCAAGCCGAGCAGATACCGGCCAAGCGTGTTCAGCAATAGCTCCCGGGTATTGTATTTGAAGCTCACGTGTTCGAACGATAGAACGAGCGCCTGTTGGCCAGGGTCTGCGATGAAGTCTCGTATCTCTTTGCAGATGTCCAAACCATCATCAGAGAAGAGACATCTCATTTCCGGCGAGGAAAGATAGTTCTCGATACGAACATTCAGGGAGTTGCAGGTTCCAAGCGCAAAATCGTCGTGAGTACCGTAGGACCCCATGCCATCGTTCGTATGCTGCTTGATGCACTCTTCTTTGATCTGGTCAGAAAGCAGGTGGATGTCGAAATCGCAAAATTGCGAATCTAATTCGGTCGACAACTCGATTAGCGCCAACGATAGAGCATGACGACTGTTTCCAGCTTTTCTCACCACGCCGCTTTGGCGCACCTCAACAAAACCCCGTTTTCCGACGGAGTAGCGTTCACTGCCGTCCTCCATCGTTTTGACTGCGTACCGTAATGGTTCCTTTCGCAGGGCGGTGGCAAGCCTGAGACTCTTAATCGCGCTTCGAAGGTTTGGCCCCTGCATTTGCACCGATGGCGTCAGAAGGGCATAGAGATCAATCTCGGAGAGCTGTCGGTAAGGAAATCTCGCCAGAGGCTGCTTTTCGTTCGCTTTGGAAAACGAAAATTCTTTTGCCCCGGAAACCTTGCCCGCGAACTCTCCTGTGGGATCAAAGAGTATGCATTTTCCGCCAAGCCGGACGATTTCGTTGAGAAGCTTGGAAATGGTCCAACTCTTTCCGCCGCCTGTCGCGCCGAATACTCCACAATGCCGCCCAAATAATTTTTCCGGCGGCATGGCAATCGATGCGTCCGCGATTCCGGATAGTTTGCCGAGGTTCACCAACAGGCGGTCGTCTTTTCCCGGCTCGATCTCGCCCTGAAGAGCTTCTCGAATGGCAGCTGCAAGTGCTCCACCGTCTGCCAGATAAATACCATCGCCTACACGCGGCTTTATGTTGATTCCGCGCGTTACCTTGTGTGTCGCTTTGTTGACTGTCGCGAGAAGTTGGGCCCGGCCTTGCGGTTCGGCGCTTGCATCAACTTCCATCTGGCGTTCCAGCCCGGGCCGCTGCCGGTCGGGGATGAAGACATCTGTTATCCGGCCGAGGATCGTCTCCTGATCGCAATCGACGAACACGAAGTCCCCGGTTGCGCCTCTCGCCAAGCCTCGTTGCCCACTGGCGGCCAGCGCTTTCGGGATGGTCAGCTCAATCGAAGACGCACTCACCCTCGTCACGGTGCCGACGCGCTTGTCAGGATCGATCAGCGCGATTACTGGATCGGTCATACTGCGGCATCCCTGATTTGATCGAGGCGCATCTGGAGACGTTGCCGATCTGACTCGCCCGTAATCGCGGGAAATGCATCGACCAAGTCCTCGAACCTGCCATTTAGCAAGGTCACTCGCGGATCGCCTTCTGCGACCAAGCGAGCCATCCGATTTTGATATTTCCTTGTCGGTAGCCCGACGTCGAGGAGGTGGTCGGGTGCGGGATACGCGTCCAGCTTCACCGCCGGGATGAAAGACGGATCGACCAAAATGAGACGGAGGCTGAGGTTTGACTCCAGAGCTGACCAGATGGGAGCGCTGATATGATCGTCAGCGAAGCCAAAACCGGCTATCAAAAGTGCGGTATCTGGTTCACGAAGCGCAGCTTGAAATGCCGCGAACATGTCGAGGTACGGAATTTCGAAAGCTTCCTGATATTTGGTCGATCTTGGATAGATCAGCACCGGTTTCAGGGCCGGATCGCTGGCGCGAGAACGGATGACTACGCCGTCGGCTCGGCGTCGCCAATCAATCGAGCCGTGAAGCTTGTAAAGGTGAAAGACGCCATCGATGTAGTCAGCCTTCGTACCGGACGGCTGCCGCCTTACAACATCATGCTGGAAGTAGTCGCGGTTGAAACGTTGTTCGGCACTATGTGAAAACCCATCGACGAGCACGACGCCAAGGCGAGACGCAGCCTCTTCGACGCAAAGATCGTAGTTTGTCGTAAACACCTTGACACGTGGCTTATCCACGGCACGTTTCGCGAATTTCTGAATTAACCCCCTGTGGGCGGGCAGATCGGTTGATTGATCAACAAAATCGACCTTCTCAAGGATCGCACCTTCGGCTTTCTCGATGAAAATCTTCAATTTTCTGATCGGTCCGTCGGGATCGGTTTTTTCAACTTCCTTGGCTCTAACCTCCATCAATTCGAGCTTCATCTTGCAGAGGCTAAGGAGATTTTCGATGTCGCCCGCTTGCCGCTTACCATCTTTTTCTGGCGGTAGGGTGCCTATGACATCGAGGACAACGTTGTCGAATTTTGAATAGTCGATTAGGTCTTCCTTGCAGACGTTGTCTCTGGCGGCTTGCCAAAGGTCGCCCATGCCTGGTGCTTGCCGTGGATCAGCGTTTTTCGCACAGAAGGAAGCACCTGAACCAAGAAGCGTCAAAACGTTGGTTGCGTGGACGGCCTGCGTCAGAACCTCGTTGACGCGTCCCTTTGCGCCAGCGATCCTTTTGCTGCTGGCATTGTCTGGATCAGCTTCCTGATCCTCCCATGCGAGCCATTTTCCTTCGCGTGTCAAAAGCCGCAGATTTCCTGCCGCGCCGGGCTTACCTGTCCAAAAGTCGCTCAAGGTTCCTCCCGACTCGCAGATCAACATAGAGTTGAGGAAGAACTATTAGCGCTTTTGGATTCAAAGCAACACGAATGCTTTGTCGCACTGTGGACGGCGCGTTACTAAATCTACACCAGGTTAAATCGCCGGGTGGAATGAGAGCGCCGTTTCAGGATCGTCGCGGTGGGGTGCCAGAGAGACAGCTTCCGTATTCCGGCCGAGGAAAACCATCCTGGGATAGCCGCGCCAGTTGAGGTCCTGTTGGACCCACGGGTCCAACCGAGCCTTCTCAACCATGCCTTTCGGAGCACCCGCCGGGTAACCCATTTCCGCGTCGACGTGTTGGCCAGCAAGGTGCGTGACGACCCTAGCCGCCATGGTTACTCCCGCAACGACGGCAGACCTGTCGCCGAGCACGGAACCGTCGCATCCCGGCGATACTCCGCGCACGGCGGAAAGCAGGGGTCGGTCGCCCGGGATCAGCAGGTGGTAATATCGGGTCAGGCTCCTCAACGTCTCTCCAAGGGAACGATCATCGACAGTAGCGAAGTCGGGGTCATTACCGACCAGAATTACGTCGAAGCTCCACCTCCCGTATCGGTTCGACTTTTTGACGTACGCGCCCTCGAAATACAGGCCTTCTGCCACGTCGATAGTCAGGCTCTTGTGCTTACCAAAGCAGATGAAGACCTCGTCGAACGGCACCGATAATTCTTGTAGGCGAATGCCCTCCCATCCACTTGGCGGCAACTGCTTAATCAAAGCAGACGCATCGACAATACGCCCCGGGGTTAGCATGACGTCTTCCGCCAACGGTCTCAACAAGGTCAGCGTCTGGAGCCGCTCGGTCCGCTCGTCCTCCGTCATGCCCGCAAATTCCTTTGACAGCGCCCAGCTCTTTACAATGCTCTCCTGCCGAGAAGTTCTACGCAGGGAAGAATTTGCCAGGGATTGCTTCCAGGTGTCTTCGACGGCGTCCAATCGGTTGTGCGAAATCCCGTGGAAGTTGACTGTTCGGCACGGATGAGGGTATCGCATTGCTCGTTTCCTTCTTTGTCGGCAACGAGCTTTCCAGGAAATCGTGCAACCGAGAAACTCCGCGACGAGTTCCTCGGTGACTATGTATGAAGCGGTCGAGATGAAAGATGCAGCTGCGATACGCAATCGGTGATGTACACGGTCGAGCTGACCTGCTCAGGGTCCTTTTGGACGCAATTGTGCAGGACGCAGGAGCCGCCGATGTCGAGCCGGTCATCATCTTTCTCGGCGACATCATCGACCGTGGACCGGAAAGTCGTCAGGCAATGGACCTAGTCCAGAAGACGATCACCGACTTTCCGAGGTCGACTCTGATCCTTGGCAACCATGACGCTTTCTTCAGAGCGTTCCTGAACGGCACCTACACCGACGAAATGGCCACAAACTGGCTTACACAACTCGGTGGAATGGAGACCATAGACTCCTACCTTCCTGACCGGCCGCGACGGCTCGACGACATCAATGATGCTCTGCAGGAACATTTTGACCACCATCGCGAGCTGCTGAACGCGGCGGTCGACAAGGTCGTCGCCGAAAATTTCTGCTTCGTCCACGCGGGAGTCAGGCCCGGCGTCGCTCTGGATGATCAGGACCCTCGTGATCTGCGATGGATCAGGGAGGAGTTTCTCGATTTCGAGGGGCACTTCGAAAAGGTCATCGTTCACGGTCATACGCCGACGGAGTCGAACTTTCCGGAAGTTCATCCCAACCGGATCGGGATTGACACTGGCGCATATTTTAGCGGCAGGCTGACGGCGGCCGTCATTGAGACAGAGGGAGCGTTGCGATTTATCTGCGCAACCGAGAGATCGTCAGGCAGCATTGACGTTGAAGATGTTTCGGCCGAGCAAGCCGTTCCACTGCTCCCGGCGGTTTAGGTAGCCTCCTTCCGTAAGAGGACTAGCCCGCCAATGCCGCACGCAGGATCGAAAACCAGCGCGGCAAATAATCGGGCGCTTGCAAAGCCAGAATCAGGCTGGACAGGACGAGCGCAAATCTCGGCGCAATGGTGACCTTAAATCCCACCCCCTTCTTCCATATGAACTCCATGTGCAGCCTCGTCACATCGGTGAGCATCGGTTCCAATTATCGTGTAGGGATCGTGGCTGCAAACACTAGATATAGTATTAATTCGTGTGTGTAGGCTCTGCTGGAAGGTGCCCTTTCCAAGGGGTTGGACCACTCGGAAGCAAATGCCACGAGGTCCCTTTTTGTTCGAATCCCGACAAGGTTCGCTTGCTAGAGGCTTGTTAATGAAGCAGCCTTGGAGGTGTAGCGCCTGCCAGCCGGAGGGAAACATCAGTGACGCATGTAGTCGTAATTAACGGCCCTGCTGGTGTCGGCAAGAGCACTATCAGCGGGTACTTGGCAAGCTTGTATCCCGGCTCCATCAATGTTTCCGGCGACTCAGTCCGTTCTTTCGGTCCCGCCGATGCAAAAGACTACCTTGGACCGAAATCGACATATCGCGCCAGTGCGTCGTTGATTTCCGACTATATCGCAATGGGAGCCAGACGAGTTCTGTTTGATTACATCTTTGAAACCCGCGACGCGATGGAGTGCTTTTGCCGGTTCTTACCTGCCGCGACAC
This sequence comes from Ensifer sp. LC384, assembly GCF_001695865.1. Taxonomy (NCBI): domain Bacteria; kingdom Pseudomonadati; phylum Pseudomonadota; class Alphaproteobacteria; order Hyphomicrobiales; family Rhizobiaceae; genus Ensifer; species Ensifer sp. LC384. The sequence goes on along the minus strand of NZ_MBST01000037.1, from coordinate 23,437 downwards.
CAGTTTATTTTTTCACAATCTGGGCACCCCTCGATACTGTCCTTTATCGAGAGGCCACTCGTCCCGGAAGAGAACCCCTCGGAGACCGCGTCCTTCAGACATATGACTCGCTGAATCGCAATCTGCACGCCTTGGGCGAAATCGTTGAGAACACAAGTTCCCTAGAGAACGTCGTAGCCAGGATCGAGAATATAATCGAGGTGTCAAAAGGTATTCAGGCAGGGTCGTTTCAATGATGCCGATGATTTAAGAAGGAATAGATTGTGAAGATTGCCGCTGCCCAGACTGTCGTGTCAAAGGACTTATCCGAAAACGCAGATACCATCAGACAGATACTCTCGGATGCGGCTTCAGAGGGCGTGAGGCTGGTTAGTTTCTGCGAGGGCGCTCTTTCAGGATACTCCAAGGCGCAGATAACTGATCCCGATGACTGGCTGTCTTTTGACTGGCGCACCCAGGAAGCTGAGTTGCGGAGTATCGCCAATCTTTGCGGAAAGCTTGGCATCTTCGCCGTCGTCGGCGGGGCGCACATGCTGTCGGCGACAGGCCGTCCTCACAACAGCCTCTACATTTTCTCGGCAGCTGGCGAGTTGCTCACCAGATACGACAAGCGGTTCCTGTCGAACAGCGAGGTCAACGACTGGTACACCCCCGGCACCGATCCGATAGTCTTCGAAGCTGACGGCTACCGTTTCGGTTGTGCCGTCTGCATGGAATCCCAGTTCCCCGAAGTGTTCAGCGAATACGAACGTCTCGCGGCCGATGTCGTGCTCTTCTCCTCCTACGGGATTCCAGAACACTTTCAGATCGCGTTGCGGGCACATGCGGGCTTGAACTGCTTGTGGATCAGCGCCGCCACCCCTGCGCAAAAAGCACCGAAGGGACCTGCGGGCATCATCGGCCCTGACGGCAAATGGTCGGCACTTTGCGTTGCCTCAACCACCTCCTGCTATGTGGCGGCAGTGCTGGACCGAGATAATCCGGCGTATGACATCCCGCTACAAAAGGCTCGTCCATGGCGGAAGCAGGCTCGGTTGGGCGACATTTATCGAGAGAAGATTGTGAACGATCCTCGAAGCATGGATAGAAAGCAATACTAATTGCCGGATGTCTGCGCCTTCGTTTTTCAGAAGCGGACTCAGTCCAACAATGGATTTTTGAATTTGGATATTCCCCGACACTTCCATGTATTCGAGACCGAAAACTGGCTCGTCAATCATCGGATGAACTCGGCTCTGCCGGGTTATCTGATGATCAGTTCCAAGACCTTCACCAATGAGCTTTCCACTCTGTCGGTCGAAGCGCTGGCAGAACTAGGCCTGCTGATGGCAAAAGCTCAGCACTGCCTGCAGGAACAGTTGAAGGCACAACGTGTCTATATCGGCCGGTACGGTCACGAGCCCGGATACTCAATCCACTTCCATGTGATACCCATCTACGATTGGGTGGAAAAACTGTTTTGGGAAGATGAGCGATATCGGTCGCTTGAATCTTTTGCGGGCTCCCCCGATAGCAAAGGGACCGACGGCGCGGAGCTAACCTTGTTCGTCTGGAGGGAGTTTTGCGAAAGGGCGGAACCGCCTCCAATCCAGGGGGCATCGGTTGCTCAAGCGATAGATGTCCTGAGACGCTCCATGTGAACCCGCCTTCGCGGCGAGCGGTAAACATCTACTGCAACGGGATCGTCTCTGCTAGGCTTAGACGCCGCTGCGGTTCGAATGGGAACGCGCCAATGCCTCCGACCGCTCGCTCCGACTGAATACAGTAAGCATGTGCCCGCAGAATCCCGACAACACGGCCGTAGCTATTAGACGGCCGATCAGACCAATGCGAGGGGGCAATGAACTACTACGGCACTGAGAAGCAGCAACGTCTTCAGCGGCAGTGTGATGAGGCGCAATCGATGATTGCGGCCACGCCCGGCCTTGTACAGGCGGGAAGGTTCTTCTCCGTCGATGATATCGACCGCATCGACTGGGCCTTCGTCGAAGACCGCCTCGCGAGTGACGGTGTATTCGGCTTTCGCATGATGCCGACCACTCGGATCGACGAAATCCGAGAGAAGCTGGGATCGTCCTATCGGATGGACCTGTGGAGCGTCTTTAGCGCTGATCGAGATACGGCAATCGCCGCCTGCACTTCAATTTTGGAAACTGATCTGCCGGATGGCCTGACACGCGTCGACCTGACCGATCACTCCGAGGAAGAGGCGATCAGGCTTATTCAAACCTGCATGGCCGAGAATGGGATCGCGCCGTTCTCCGGCGCGATGCTGATCGGTCAGGTGGTGCCCGCAGCCACGCTCGCGTTCGCCGACGCCGACGGGCACATCAACGCAACGGCACATGCGAACATGGCCTTCAATTCGCACAGCAGACATCGAGGCACCGCGTGGGTGGGGCTAATCACGGTGGCGGCGCTGGCGCGTGGACGCGGCCTCGGCCGTTCCATCAACGCGATGGCGATCATGGCGGCGGTTGAACGCCTGGGCGCGAATGCAGTCGTCGAGTTCGTGCATGCCGACAACACGGTCTCGCGCCGTATGATCGAATCTTGCGGTCTACGTGTCGACCCGACGCTCGTCTGCGGCCTGGCGGTGCCGACAGTCGACGCACGCTTTACAACTTAGGCAATCGCATCGCGGCCAGGTTCCTGGCCTGTAAGCGCGGGGCTTTGGGCGAGATGCCAAAGGCTTGTCCATCGGGTAGGGCATCTGGGGCCAGATCGCTAGCAATAACCGAGTATCGCAAGGATGGACTTGGGCGCTTCAACCTTGAAGTTCGCCGTATCGCAGCAGTGTGGGCAAACGGCATCCGTTAGGTGTCGTAACCGTGTCGAACATCATGTGCCCATTGATCGGCATTGTCGTTCCATCGGGCCGCAACTTCGGCCTCTGATACCTGGGTCACGCGGTGCTCCTTTTCGGGATACGATTTTGTTAATGTATTTGTTTCGAACGAGCCAGCAACAAGTGTGCTATTAGGTCCACCGCTGAGTAGAGGGACCACATGAGCGACGACAACATCATTAAATTTGAACGGCGGAAATCAAAGCAGGAGCCAAGAGCGCTCAGTCCAGTGCGGCGGAAGGCGCTTACCTGGCTTGCCGTGATAGCAGGGTTAGTCCTGGTGTGGGCTTACTACCAATTCATCGCGCCGCCGAGCATGCCATGAGAGTTGCATGAGAGTTGCTTGGTGGCCTATTGATGGCTGAAGCTTGGGAACGCGGTGTTTCCGCCGGGCTCTGCTTCAACACAATACGGTGCCACCGACCTTGCTTCATCCGTGATCGGACATATTTCTTGTAGGATACGGCATCTTTTGGCCGCTTCGACCGGTGGCGACTTCTGTTGCAAAACCAACAGGCAGCAACGATATTCTCCTCAGTATCGAGCCCTCCGTCACATCGAGCCACCAAATGCTCTGCGGTGCACCGGAAGAGCCAGACGGCCCGGTCTGATATTCGAAAGTGAGCGCCGAAGATTTTCGGATCAGTCTCCCACATAGGCAGCCCGCAATAGTAGCAGTGCCAGCATTGCTGCTCGGCTGCCAAGCGTCTGAGATTTTGTAGTCTGTTGTTTGATTTCACGAGTCCACGTCCTTTGCTTCATTGCTGAAGCGGACGTGCAGCGACTTAAGAGCCGCCCCTCAGTTGGGAGGTAGTCCTCGCACAAGACGACGCCTAAAAGCGTCACTCCGCAGTCTTTTGACGGTACGAGCACTTTAATGGGCACTCGCTGACGGGTCTTCAACCAACCCCAGGCAAGCTAATCGTCTTGCCTCCGCTAAACCAAAGGTAATTGGGTTAAGCAGATTGTCAACCACGTCCGCTCCCGCCAGGCGGCGCAGGAGCTGGTCGCCGCCAAACATCTATTCGAACTGACCGCGAGGATCACTTCTGGCGTGCGGCAGGAGTTCGTAGCTTTCCAAGTTTGCCATATCGAGAAAATATCGAGCCTTGCGCTTGGGCCCTGCTCGAAGCCAATCCGCGAGTTCTGATTGCGCAAGCCTTAACCAATCTGGAAAATCCTCGGGTGTCCGAAAGTCGCCTTCAATAAAGCCCGTCAAGGCATTCGTATAAATGATGCGACCAACACCTGGGAATTCATAAATCTCGTTGCCGCGCTTTCCCTGTAATCGCTCCTCGATGAGCCGACATCCGAGAGCGAGTACAATTTTGTCTTCAGGAAATCGCTCATCTTCGAGAAACCAGTGCACGATTTCGGCTCGCCGCTCCGCATCGCTCAAGCCATGGTAGGCACCGAGCCCCATGTTACAAATCGTGCAACACGGGACGAGCTTACACTGGCCGAAATTCTCCTGAATCTGCTTCTTGGTAACGAGACCACCGTTAGCAAACCGGTGAAGAATGTAGACCGGCGGTTGGTGGTCGAATTTGCCATCATTCGGCATACCGCAATAAATGCATAAGTTGCCTGGGGCCGTCGTATAGACCCGGGCAAAGCGCTTCTCTGCCTCACGTCGATTATATTTGAGATGAAGACGCGTTCCGATCACAATGGTTACATCGATATCCCGGACAACAATGAGTTCGTTCTTATCCTATCTCTATTAAGGCAACGCTAAATTGCGGACCATTGTTGCGTGGGCGGGCGACCGAGACCTTGCCGAGGGCAGGATCAAACTTTCGTCACCGGATCGGCGGGGTGAATGAGATGCCCGTTAGTCGCTGCACTGGGTTACCGGCTGGGGCACTATCGTCGGAGCAAGAGCCGATTCCCAGCGACACCTAGTCACTCGCGGCGCTCCGTGATGACGCAATTTCCCTGCTCTCAGATTATCGCGGAGCAGGACCGGTCGCGAACGTGTTGGTGTGCGTGACCTGACGCTAGTCAGTGACGTTTGTTACCCGGCCAGTCCCCCGCAGGAACTCCAAACTGCAGTGTGGTTCTGCTTTTGGGCGCGTAAGATGCGCGAGAATGCCAAGACTTCCAACGAGGGGGGGGGCCGAATGTTTCCAAGTGATGACCATCAAGAGCAACTTGTGAAGAACTTTACTACGATGATCAGCCATATGACCGTCGGATTCGTTCACATCCCGCGACATGGCAGCGGGGAATACGCCGATCCGGCCGGAACTGGGACCCTTGTTAGGATTGGTCCCATCTTCGGCATTTTAACCGCCGCCCACGTTTTGGATGCTTTATCACGCCATGAGGAGGTCGGTCTTATGAGGATTACGAACAGGCCGGACCGACCGCAAAAAATGAAGATCGACATGCGGGCGGCGGAAACCGTGATGATCGGGGAGCTACCATTTGGATCATCGGGACCCGATATCGGTTTCCTTCGGCTGCCCAACGGCGAGGAGCTTGGTTGGCTCAAGTCGAAAAACATCTTCTTCAACCTTGAGAAGCCGCAACCGGACCCCCCTTCTTCACTTCAGGCTTTGCCATGCTTTCATTTGTTCATTGGCGTGGTGGCCGAGAGAACGGAGAAAGCGGAGAATACCGAGACAAACTCGCTACTCACGGGAATGACAGCGATGGCCTCAGCCGCGACGATCCTCCGCGAAGGTAATGCCAACGGATTGGATATCCTGGACATAGATATCGGATTTGCCCCGGGGGTGAAGCGACCAACGAGCTTTGGCGGGATGAGCGGTGGAGGTCTGTGGCAAGTGTGTCTTGACGCTGAGCAACAGCAGGTGCGCGACAGAAGGCCTGTCGGGGTCGCCTTTTACCAATCTGACTTGGTCAATGGTCAAAGGACTGTGACGTGTCACGGGCCGCAGACAATTTACACTGGCATGCTCGCACAAATCCGCGCCAAGTGGCCAAATTGACGCGTGCGGCGGAGGTGCCTCGATAGTCGGTGGTAAATGTAGTCGTCGCGCTTCTATCTAACTGCCCGTCATCAGTCTTGGAATCGCCTCTCATCGAAACGCAGGCGCTCACAAAGGCTAAAGCCTAGCGGCAACAACCCTCTGGGCAGGCGCAAGGCGAACTCTTCGCCTTGCGCCATTGAAAAAGAAATGCCGTAAGACAGCCTTCTCGTCGTTATGCCTTTAAACTCCTCGCCTTCAAATAACGCGGTCAAGAGGTCAAGCACGCCTGGCGAAAACATTAGAGCCGCTGCTTCGATCTCAGCCAGCACGGCATCGAAGCTCTTTGCGGCCTCAGCCATACTCCTTGCGGCGACGCTCGGTTGGGGCACTCGAAGCGTGCCCAAGAGTGTGATCGCTTGTGAATGCAGATTGTTGGCAATTGCCTGGAGACGCGGAGCCATCTTGAAGTTAGATCGAAAGAGCGTTGGCGCTGGGCAGCGAAGGATAGATTTTGTTGTCTCCTCCCAGATTTTGCGGCTCTGAGATTCAACCATCTCTCGCTTCAATCGATTGCGTTCCGAAGATGGCCATCGCTGTTGAACGCTCGCTTCGTACTCCTCATAAGCCTTTTCTTTCATCAGGCGTTCGGCCCTATGATCACGCACGAGATAGGTAGCAGTCATCCAAGTGTCCCGGTACCCGGAGGCATTCCGGAAGGAAGAGAGAACAGCAGGCGGCAGATGCTGTACCTGGCGGCGAAGCTCATCGAATGCAGAAACAGAGGGTGAGGTGATGACAGCCTCGATATCTGCACGCGCCTCTATCATCCTCCGGGAAATGTCATCGAGCCACCGCAAATTGGATTGCCGTTCGACGCTCTTGGATACGCTTTTCGCAAAGGCTTCCCAGTTGAGGCCGTAGTGTTCTGCGGCACAGTCCTTGCCGATTAAATAGTGAAGACCGCTACCATCCTTGAGCACGAACCCCTTCTGATGTTTATGACCAAAGGAGCAGACAACGACCTCGCCTGACCTGTACTGTGCAACAAACTCCATATCCTGGTCGCGGGCTGGCGGGTTCTCGGCTAGGCTTCCCAAGCTGTGGGGATCATCCGTCACAAGCACCGTATCACGCAGCTCGGCATCGCTATACTGACGGACAAAAAGCTTGCCTGAGTATGCTTCCTTCACCTTGGCCATTCGCTAGTCCTTCCGCGAATCAGTGATTGCATTAGAATAACATTTTCACCGATAGGCTGAAGACGAATTGAGAACTTTCCATGAACATTGCGGTCTCGGAAGACCAGTTCACACGGGCGTCGTGGTCAAGCGCTCGCCTCAAGACGATCACTTGAGGCGAGCGGTCTCCGCGATTACCAGGTGGTCAGCGACTTGATCGCAAGATCGAGTTTTTTGGCAAGAGCACGGACCGGCTGGCAGTCGGGATACTCTTTGGCGATGATCGCCTGGGCTTCTTGCAGTCGGGAGATATGAAGTGCCCGGCCTGCGATACCATACTCTTCGTCAGGCACTTCGCTGCGTTCGCGGTAATAGAGATCAAAAAAGACCTCGTTCGACAGCGACTTCTCATCGTGTTCGTGCTGGACCCAGTTGTCGAGTTCGGACCTCACCGAACCGAGGCGATTGGCAACTCCGAGCCGATGCCGGTTAGCGCTCAACACATCTTTCAGCAACGTCCCAACCCGTCGATGCTTCTCCACCGGCATCTTGGCTTTCGGACGTCGACCAGAACCCATGACCATCTGGTATTCGACAGTGGCGGCCGATCCCCTTGGCCTGCGCTCTTGCTTGGGCTTTAGCGCCTTTGCTTTTGCTTGCTGGATTTCGGCTGGGGAGCGGAAATATTCTCCAGCTGGCGGTACGATCCGCTTGCAGTTTTCGGGCACGATTGGCGCTGCAGCTTTTTCGAGCGCTGTCACGAGGGGCTCAACGGGCATCCCAGTTTTCGGATCGGACAAGAGATAAAGCTCGCAGCCGCCCTCGGGGAAGTACATTCCTGCCCATCGAGGCTTCGCGAGCTGCCATCCGTTACGCTTTGCCCATGAGGCCCGTTCTTGTTGCTGCTTCTGTGCCGATGCAGCATAGGGTTCGTCGGCGAAGATGTACCTTTTGGTGGCCGGTTCGAACCAACTACTGACGTGATCCCGACCAGGAATACGCCTGCCTTCTATTGAAGACGGCATGCTCTTAGAGGACGGTTTCAATCCAGTAGCTGCCATAAACTGCAAAGTTCGAGCCGCTTGGCACGCCATACTGACCGCGTTGTCCGCACTCTCAGGGTTTATCTGGCAGTAGATGAAATCTGAGGCCCACCGCTTGAAGTTCCAGAGACCACGAGCCTTCTTGTATTGCCGTGCCGGAATGATCCCATCGAGTGGCATGGGTAGAGATGCCTCAATGATCTCTGTTTCATGCTTGTCGGTCTTTGGGTCTCGCCAGAAGACGCTGATGAACGTTGAGAACGTAGGCGAAACGGCAACCTTAGACGACCGTAGCACTCGCAAGGCGTGCGCAAAATTCGAGTAACCGGCGACAACAGCAGCTTTATCGAGCGCGATTGTGTGGGTTACGCCTTTGAGGACAGAAATGGATTTCGCGAGGCGCTTGATGCCTGGAATCGTGGTAGGGCGAATGTCTGCTGTCGACATGTTTTTCTCCCGGACCCGTTCGAAGCGTCACCCGTCCACCACTTCATGAGCCCGAACAAAAACATGAACGGGTTCGACATTCTGGAAGGCAGTGCTGTCAACAGCTTCGCAACTGACGGGCGGCGTACTCCTGCCGGGAGCAGGAGAAACATACGAGCGATTCGCTCGAACGACAAGATGCGGAACTTAAAGGGGAACGGCGGAAACCGACGAGAGCCGCGTCCGATGAAACGCCCGAAGGATGCTGCCAACAGGCTTCAGAAAATAGGCAACATCAAAGTATTGTAAGTGCCCATCACCAAAGCATTGTAAATGACCGGCGCGAGGTCACACGGACTTGGTTTCCATTTTGATAGATGGGCCTTGGGTGCGCCCGCTCGGCCCATACGTACTTCCTAGTGGTGGGTTACCCAACCGGGTTTATCTCTCCGCATACCGGTGCTCCTCACGTTGCCGGGGCTTAAGGTCTCAGTCGATAATGCAGTGGAGTCGATTAATCATCAAGACGCCATGTCTCCGAGAAGCACCCGATTGCCCGTCAGCGCTTGACTGCTTGGTACGGATTCATGCCGGACAGCAGGCGCTGCCGCATACCTTCGAGTTCTGCAAGGGTCTTCGCGGGGTCGGCACGAACGCCAGGCCCGATCTCAATCCCGTCCCGATACGCCGTGCGGTAGTCACCTTCATCACGCCACTCGATCTTTTCGTCCGGTATGAAATCGAACGTGCGGCCGACATACATCGGTGCGGGAGTCACGCAAACGTATTCGCCATGTTGATCGACGACTGAGTGTAAGACGTACTGTCCGTCTTGCGGCCACCAGCCGGTGACCTGCCGCAACTGATTGTCCGGATCGTTGTCCTGCATGAAGCGAGCGTTGGCGTGGCACTCGCGCGGTGGCATCCGCATATATTCCAAGTGTTCGTCGGGATAGCGGGTGACCTTGACGACGGGAAGCTGGCTGATCTCAGCGACAGTCCGCGCCTCCCATGCCGTTGGCGGGAACGACCATTTTTCCAACTCCGCAAGGAACGATTTTCTCGCTTCTGCCGACTTACGCTTTGCCTCGCCCACGGCGTCCCCCGACTCATTGAGATTCGAGCAGTTGATGTAAGAGCGCCCGGGTGTACCCGCAAGAGATGCAACGCTTCATCGTGGAGCGTCATACTTGGTCGTTGACAAAGGGCGAATTGTTCTCTATTTGTTCCTGTCATGATCAAGATCGACCTCCAGATATGCAAGCTATGACGCCGTACACGCGGTGATCCCAAGTTGTTGCGTATTCTGAGAGGCTCCGATGGACACTTCGCATCTCGCGAAACCGGTCCGCTCTACGACCGTTTCCTACTTTCCCACCAATACTGTGCGCTGTGAGGGTCCGGCTGTTTTCCGGTCTCAGCTCGCGCGAGACATTGCCTGCATCCTGGACGTCGACGAAAACGTGATCTCGTGGGCATGTCAGTCGACAGTCATTCAGTACGATGGGGTTCATCATCGACCCGACCTCACCGTCGTTCGAAACGAAGGGATCGTGCTCATCGATGCACTCCCTCGAACAGGGGAACGACCGCCAATCTGGGCCTCGGACGCGGCTCGTCGGGCAGGCTACGACTACCGGGCCATCGAACGAGCCGAACTTCCGCCCATCCGCCTGAAAAACGCGCGTGACCTCCTCAGGTACGCGAAATTCGAGGCGACGCTGGCTGATCGCATTCGGTTGCTCGCCGCTCTCGATGATCACGGCTCCCTCACAGTGGCCGAGTGCCTATCCGCCTTCCAGAACCACCCGATACCGTCCCTGGCATCGCTTCTGCTCCAACGATTCATCGTGATCGACCTGGATGAGCAACTGATCGGTCCAGAATCTCAGGTTCGTCGTCGACGCAACTGAGGCAGCAACCATGGTTTTCGCAGCAACGCGCTGCAGGTAGGTTTTGATGTCTAAGAAAGAAAAGGCCAAAGGCGAACGTAAACAAAGTTCTGCGTACGAGTTCGCTTTAAAGTGCTGTGTCGGTCGAGCCGTAAGAGCCGCGACCGCGTTCGCAAGTGGGGGGCCAGGCCTCGTCGTCTTGATCGCACCGGAGAGAACACCGGTCATTGATTATGTCAAATCGGTCACCTCGCTCCTCAACGGGGGTGACGCGGATTATCTTACCCGCGATCTTGGCCTCATGTGCATCGATCCGAAAGACAGGGTCGCAAAGGTAATCGGCCAATTCGAAAGCGAGTGCCGGGACAAGCGGCGTGCTGCCGTCATCACCGCTGCTAAGGAGCTTGTTCCTGCCGTCATCGAATTAGCCGCCGACGCGGTCGTTGAAATTCCGCCGATCTCAGCAAGGGACCTTCAGGCCGCCTGCCGCTGTGTGCTCAATATTAACGTCTCACATGAGCAAGCGGAAAAAGCTCTCTCGTTCCCGCATCAACTGCTTTGGAGTGCATTAAGGATCGGTCGTCCGATTGACGAAAGCCTCCGCCGGTTGACGGAAGGGGCTCCAAAAGCGGCGGAAGCGCGACCGACCACTGCTGCGCCCCCACTCGAACAGTTGCCTGGTTATGGTGAAGCGAAAGTCTGGGGTTTACAGCTTGCAAGCGATCTCGCCGAATGGCGGGACGGTAAGCTCGATTGGGCAGACGTCGACAGAGGGCTCCTCCTGAGTGGGCCTCCAGGGGTGGGCAAAACACAGTTTGCTCGATCATTGGCGGTCACCTGCGATTGCCATTTCATCGCCACGTCGGTTGCCCAATGGCAGGCAAAGGGCCACCTTGGTGATTTGCTCAAGGCCATGCGAGCGGACTTTGCTGAGGCCCGCGAGAAGGCCCCGGCGATCATCATGTTGGATGAGCTTGATTCAATCGGCGACCGAGACACGTTCAGCCACGACCATGCTTCTTATTCCACCCAAGTGGTCAATTCATTGCTGGAGTGCCTGGACGGGATCAGCGGTCGTGAGGGCGTCATCGTTGTCGGTGCAACCAATAATCCGTCCCGGATTGATCCGGCGGTACGGCGCTCAGGACGTTTAGATAGGCATTTCGTCATCGGTTTGCCGACCGAGGAAGAGCGCGTTGCGATCCTTGCCCATCACCTTGGTGGGCAGCTTTCGATGCAGGAGCTTTCCGCATTGGGGCCGCGAATGGAAGGCATGTCCGGTGCCGACATCGAGCAGCTTGCACGGGATGGTCGCCGAGTCGCTCGCAAACAGCGGCGGCATTTGCAACTTGACGACATTGCGGCGCAGTTGCCCGAAGTGATCTTGATCGATGGGTTTTATCGCCAAACCGTCGCCGTCCACGAAGCCGGGCATGCGCTTGTCGCGCGTCATGTTGGCCACGCCGAATTCTTGGGTGTCTTCATCACACGACAACTTAATCCCCGCCTCCAAGAACAGCGTGCGGGAGCAGCAATCTTGAGGCGTCGGCCTGTCGAGTTTCGCGACCGGCAAGCCTACCTCAATGAAATCTGCACGTACCTCGGCGGGATCGCAGCGGAACAGGTGGTTTTCGGTAGGCATGGAGATGGTGCCGGTACAGGAGATGGAAATGACCTCCAGCGAGCGACAAAAGCTGCCTGCTTTGTCGAAGCGAATTTCGGAATGGGGGACCGTCTCCGATACCGAGATGCGCCAGAACGGGACTGGCAGGGAATCCTCCAGAAGGACGAACTCCTTAGAAAGAAGGTCGATGAAATTCTGGAAACGGAGTTCCAAAGAGCAAAAGGCCTCCTGGAGAAACACCGGAACGTGCTCGATCTTGTGGCAAAAGAGCTTGAGGAATGCGGACAGGTGACGCCCGAGCAAATCGACGCCTTTGAGCGTGCGGTCGCTCCGGCCGACGAATCCTTAGCATCGTGAAAAGGAATTCGTTCGAATTAAGAGGCAGGTATTCGCAAGGAATTACCCATGAAAATAGGCTCGCCGTGACTCTCCTAAGTTGCATGATCTAAGTTGCCTCACGTTTGTTTTGGAGAACGAAACCGTGAAATCGGCAGCGCAAACTCTTTCGAAGGACCTACGGGCGATCCGCCTGTCCGTGCGCTGAGTTCTTGCTCGGCCACGACAGGTCGAGCGCCCACCGGACCAACCATTGTGGACTAGGTGGCCATGAACGTTACTAAGGAAAATTCGAAGAGCATCCGACCGCGCTGCAGCTCGTGCGAGTGCCAGCGCTCGCACGCCTTTGTCCGCATCCATCTCCTATCGCGCATAACGAACTGAAGCCTTCCGAAATCAGTCCGAATTGCTTTTGGCTCGACCGCGCGTCGCGCCGACGAAGGAGTATGTTGTGAAGTATCCAGCATCGATTTTCTCTCAGCGGATTTCCGCTGTCCCTGTAGGTGACCTCGCGCGGTTTGACGTGCCCGCCGACCTTCTCGTGGCTTTGAAGCAGTTAATCGAGCAGTCTTCCGCCGCCTGCGAACGCGGAGGCGACCGCAAATGAAAACTGGATTCGAGCCTGGTAGCGTTCCCGTCTTTGAACCGCCGCGTCGCAAAATGCATGCAGCGCTTCCTGGCATCGCGCCGAGCCTTAAGGTGGACGGCGGGTATGTTCGCACGCGCTTGCCGTTAATGTTGGACGGGATGCTCCACCTGGAGACCAATCCGGTCGTCGCACGAATTCGTCCGTATCCGATCCGTATCGAATATGCGTCGAGCCAAACCAGCGAGATGTTCAAGATGCGCGAACACACGTTCGATCTTGGCGTCGAACTGCGAGATGGGCGTCGCATCTACATTGATTACGAGCCTCTTGCGATCCAGCAGGAACGGCGTTGGATCAAGGACCGTACCGAACGTTTGCAGGATGTTGCGCGTCGCGAACTTGGTGCCGACTACGCCGTTCACGACGAGCGGACGCTTCACATCCAGCCCCGCTTCGCCAACATCAAGATCATGTACCAGCATATCCGCGTGAAAGATCATGACGCTTTGATGGTCGTGCGTCGTGTGCTTGCTCAGATGGACATGCCGACCAACGTCGCTGCCGTGCGCAAGGAAGCGAAACTGCGCGGTCTTCGGTTTGAAGTAACTGACCTGTCTGGACAGGCTGCGGTATTCGTGCGGAACCTGGACGAGGTAGACCGTGTCTTCACGGCGATCATGCAGATGGCGGTGATGGGCGAGGTCTGTATCGACCTTGCACGACCCTTCAGTGACGCCTCGCTCCTCTCCGAGCCGGTTGTTTAGGAGGTGAGCGATGTCGATCCGTGAGAACCCGACCGCCTTCCTCAATCCGGACGCCTTGAAACTGGCGATGACGGTTATCGATCTCGATCTGCCGCCTGCTGAGGAGGCACAGCATCAACAGCCGTACGTGATGGCAGTTGGCGAGAGCTACGACTTGTACTCGGCAGATCGGTTGCGTGTTGGCCATTATGTCGTTCGCTCCTGGTCCGTCGATGATCGCTTCGGGGCTTTCGTCACGATGGACAATGTCGTCAGCAATAGTTCTATCCATCTTACCAGCTCTCAACTGGTCTTCCTGGAAAAGCACCGCCGTATGCGCCCGAATAGGGCCGGTCGGCGAAACGACAACGCGCCGGGTACCGCTTTCAAGCTCTCGGAAGCAGCTCACGCTAAAGCGGTGCGTTATATGGGATATGTCCAAGCCTGCTTGCAGGCTTCGGAAGCAGCTCAGCGGCCACTTCGCCGTGGTCTGATCGAGGCTGCGGTCCGCAACCATGCTATCTTGACAGGCGACAGCAACGCCCCCGGTTACAACACGATCAAGCTGAAGATCGAGCAGTATTGCAACGGCTCGTTCGACCTGTTGACGGCTGTTGCGCCAAAGACCAGCTCCGGAAACAGATCGGACCGCTTCTCCGATAGGATCGAAGAACTTCTCGCTGATGCAGTCGAAAAGGCTTGGCGCTTAAAAACCGGCGACTGGCGCAACGTTAAGTCCCTTTTTATCGCCGAGTTGAAGAAGCCGCAAAACGCGTCTCTCAATGCGGTCACGTATGACGAGAAGGGGCGACTGGTTCGTCCTTCAAATCGCACGATCCAGCGGCGCTTCGGAGCTATCGACAAATTTCAAAGGACGTTGTGGCGACACGGCTCGGCCTACGCGAAGAAGCATTTCGACATCTATATTCGGCAAGCGTTGCCGGATCACCCACTGGACATCGTTGATGTCGATTTTACACCCATCCATGTCACCGTCATCGATGATGAACGACCAATCATCTACGGTCGCCCACATCTTATCGCGTTCCGTGACCGCAAGACGGGGTCAATCCTCGGTTATGCGGTCAGCTTCATGGGAGCGACCTTTGAGGCGTTTCTCGAAGCGCTGAAGATGGCGATCATGCCGAAGGATATGTCTGAATATCCGGGTCTCGAATGGAAACAATACGGCACTTTCTTGCGTCTTGGCGTCGACAACGACATGGCGCTGATCAACGATCACGTTCGCTGGACCCTCTCTCAATTGGGAATTCAGCTTGTCGAATATCGTCCCGGCCACCCCTGGGAAAAGGGTGCCGTCGAACGTCTCTTCCGAATTCTCAACCAAGATGTCGTCCACAACCTTCCTGGCGCGACGATGTCGAACGTTGTCGAGCGTCAGAAATTCGAGGAGGTCAACGAAGATGTGCCGCAGATCACCCTTGGGGAGCTGAACGCGTTCCTTACCAACTACATCTGCGGTGACTACCACGTCAGTTCGCACAGTGGGCTCGGCATGCTCCGAACGCTCGATGGCGTGCCAAACAAGCTTTGGGCCGAAGGCATCAAAAAGGCCAAGGACAGAAGACCGTTTGATCCCGATGTGCTCGTTCGTGCCTCTGGAAACGTCACAGAAGTCACGATCCACCATGGCAACATCCGTTGGGATAACCTCATCTATACCCATCCTGATCTGCTTGTTGTCCAAGCTGACGCTCGTAACAAGACAGCCGTTTCTGGCGTGAACACGACCACCTACAAGGCTTGGCGCGATCCGTCCGATCTCGGGGAGATTTACATTCTCGACCACCACAACGACCGCGTTGTGACCGTACCCGTGCAGCCCATCGACGCCTGGTATGCAAAGGGGCTCCGGCTCTATCAACACCAGAAGATCACCGAATACAATCGTGAATTGGGCCGCGACTCGCGTGACTTTGAAGGTGCACTGGACGCTTTCTCAAGCCGCCTCATCGAGATCAACCGCACCCGAAATAGCAAAGGCACACGTCAGGCACTCGCAAGGTTCCACGCCAAAGCGTCGAAAAAGTACATTCGCAGCCGGATTGTGGAAATCGATCACAATACGCCTTCCGGGTCGGTCCATATGGATTTGGCGGCGAGCGCATCGACATCGGCACCGGCCGCGCCCCAGGTACCAGTGCAGCCACCATCCGTGCAGCGGTCGTCAAAGCCCCACACGAGCCCTCGTTCGAGTCCGAAAGCCACGCCTAACAAGCCGCCTACGGAATCGAATGACGGGAAGAGGTACGACCTCGATCTGTCTCATGACGATGACGACATCACGAAGCTTTTCAACGACAAGGATGAAGCGAAATGACGGTCTTTCCAAAGTTCCACACGACGCCGTTTCTTACGTACGAGGAGCGTGAGTCCGCATCCCGTTTGTCCCCCAGCGAACGGCAGGCAATGGTGAAGAACGTGCTCTTCCCCTACGAACAGTTCCTTACTGTTTCCAAGCAAATCGAGCGCTTTCATCGTCCTGTAGAGGGCGGGGCGGCTGACACGGGCTGGTTGGGTGGTTTGATCGGCGAGTACCGCTCCGGGAAAACCTTTATCCTCCAGAACTTTGCACGCCAGTTCCCGCCCGTGATTACCGACAATGGTTTCGAGCAGGAAGTGATCTACCTTCAGGCCCGTTTGGACTGGGACTCGTTGGAACTTGGTCGGCAGATTTATCTCGCGACCGGCATGCCGACGCTTCCGCGTCTTTCGACATCGACGTTAAACACTAAAGCCGCCCGCAGAATTATCGACTGTGGAGTGAAGCTCATCATTGTCGATGACGCGCACTGCCTTCTCGGGACTGCGGGTCGTCGTCGAACCGTCTTCATCTCCTTGATCAAATACCTTCTCGACCAGGTGAACGCCTGCAACATTCTTTTGGTGGGGCCTTCCATTGTCGAACGGTCGATGGAAACCGACCTTCAGATGCTCGGGCGTGGCGGATTTCCCCGGTTTCGGGTTAGCGGCTTTGACTCCGAGCAGCATGGCCGCACGCAGTTTCGTGTTTTCCTGCACGGCGTCGATCAGCGACTTCCGTTCCGCTCGCTGTCTGATCTCGCGTCCAAACGCTACATCGCCGATCTGTACGAGGTTTCCGATGGCTCAATCGGCATGGTCATGAACATCGTGATCGCGGCGGCATATGAAGCCATCAACGACGGGACTGCGTGCATCATGCGGGAGCATCTCGAACAAGCGGCCAAGGATCGTTTGCCGACCGGCAAAAACTACGTTCCTTTCGGGCAAGGTGTCGGCGCATGACTATCGCTTTCGATATCCGCACCACTCCTTTCAGCCGCTGGAACGTTGAGAATGGCCGCGACGAACCCGGCCATGGTTACTACGCGCGACTGGTCGCTGCTGAAGGCCACTCCAGCGTGACACGCTACAGCGACGGCATCGACGTAGACACCCGATCCATGAACCCCGAGAAGTTGATGGACGTTGTTTTGAAGCTGCCCCTCAGCGAAGAGCGGAAGCAGCGTCTGAGGAACGCCACTCCGTTGCGGAGGGACGACGGCGTTTGGCTGGCTGGCCAGCGCTTCAACGTCACCGACCTCTCATTTTCGTCCAGACGGTGGTGCCCTGGATGCCTGCAAGAAAGTCCCCATCATCGGGCATGGTGGGACATCACCGCCATCACCGAGTGCCCGTACCACCGACACCGCCTTGACGATCAGGACGAACAGGGAAATCCGATCCGCTGATGGTGGCCGGTCGTGAATGCATCGCCCCGAGGCGTCATCCTTTCCAGGCCTATGCCGAGATTTGATGACACCCAAACGTTGGCCGCCTACATCATCGGCCGCTTGGGCTTTGACCGCACAATCGAAGCGCCGTTGCTGGATGAAAGCGACCTCGGGACGGTCATTGACCTCTGCCAGCTTATTGGAAGGCTGATTTCCTCGCCTTGGTCGACCGAAATTCCTCCATCGACCCCTGACGCTACCGAAACCGCGTTTCAAGCTTTGCGACGCGACGCGGTTTGTCTCGTTGAAACGTTAAGGAGGTGGGTGCGGACCAACGTTCCCGAAGAACTGCATGCCCGTGGCTACACCATCGTTTTCGGGTGGGCTAATCGGAAGCGGCAGGTTTTGGAAGATGACCAACTCTCCGACTTGCTCAAAAAGGCTTTCCGTAAGGCGCTCGCACTCGAAGCTCGCGCGTCTTCCCAGCCGTTGAGATCGGACGATTTCCTCAAGGAAGAGATTGGCTTAACTGCGCTCGCGGAGAGGATCGGTGTGAACAGGAAAGGGCTTGCCGCCGTGGCCGACGCACTCGGGTTCCTTCCTGAGAGGGATTGGTACCGTTCGCCAGTAAAGTTCGATCCGACTGAGGCCGATGCCATCGAATTCCATTGCCGCCAGATGGTGACCCGAATGGAAGTTGCGACAGCCCTCGGCATGGCATCCCAAGACGTTCAACCACTTGTCGACGCTGGCTTCATCCGTGAATTCCGAAACGTCACGGCGAACGGTCCGGGAGGATTTCGTTTCCTTCGCTCGGACCTCGAAACAATTCTGGGTACCTTGGCGGCCCGCGCCCAAAAGAACAGCGACGCGACCTCAATCGCCTTTTTTACGTACGCGAAGAACAACGGCGTCCGCATGGGGCATCTGGCCACATCTATTCTGCAAGGACGAAATGAGATCGCGCCCGGAGCACCGGGGAAGCCAGGCTTCAGAAGCATCGGGGTTGTTTGCGAGCCCGGGCAGTCTTTGCCTGCAACATCGCGTGCCGCGACCCGGATCATCAAACGACCCGCTGAATTGTTGTCGTTGGTTGAAAGCGAGACGGAACTCAACATTACCCGGGAAACCCTCATTCGGCTTACCGAGGAAGGGCATCTTGGAACGCGCGGCAGCGGTGCGTGTACGTGGCTGGACAAGGCTTCTGTCCTTGATTTTGCGACGCATCACCGAAACGCGAGAGAGTTCCTTCCCTATTTTGGTGGCAGCCTCGATGAGCTTATCGAGATCATGGCTGACAACGATATTGACCCATTGCTCGCCCGGCGACCGAAACGGGAAAGCCACTCCGTCAACATCATCTATCGCTACAGCGACCTCGCCGCAGTCTTTAAGTTGCGGCACGATCCCACGCGGTTCGACGATCCGGTATTCAACGCCTTCTGGTCGAAGGTACGGGAGTTAGGCGGCACACTCCCGCCGTATCTCCAGTTTCCTTCGAAGCTTCCCGTCAGTGGACAACTCATCTCCAACGGCAAAAGGAAGTTTGCGTTCTTCGTGACCTTTGATCCCACCGCTGGGATTCTGGCCTTCGAAGGAAAGCGACAGGCGTCGGAGTTCAAGCGGATTGAGATGCCAATTGCGGACGAAAGTCAGTCGTTGGCGCGGCTGGAGCAAGTTTTATCGGCGCTTGCCGACAAAAGTCCGAAGCGTCATTGATCCGAGGCCGAGAAGCAGTCTGCAAGACATTCCGCGTTTGCAATCTTCCAGCCGGACGACGCGATGCGCGGGAAAGCTGTGCGCATCAGCAACTATTGCTCGCGTTCACAACCATCTTGTTGCATGTTGGCGCAAGGGGTAGGGCAAGAAGTTGCAATTCAGGTTCTTGGCATCACTGATCGTATTCATCGGCTCGTATTTTCCGCTGAGCTTAATTCTGCTTGCCCAAGATTTCCGGTACGAAATGCTATCGGCACCTTTATGCTGGCCCCTTGCCACAGATAGCTGCGTAATTCCTCTCCAAAACGGGACTCTTGCCCTTATCGTTTTTTTCCTTTGCCTGATCTGCCTGTTATTTTCATTGGGCGTTTTATCAACGGTAAAGCCGAAAACCCCAATAAACATCCAAGAGGCAAAATACATCCCGGCCGAATTGATGGCGTATACACTTCCTTACGTCGTTTCGTTCATGAGCCTCGAATACAAAGACACCGGAAAATTTGTTGGTCTTCTTATCTTTTTAGGCTGGATGTTCATCATCACCTACAGATCAGGACAGTTGATCCTCAATCCACTCCTCATTGTGTTCGGGTGGCGGCTCTACGAGGTCACGTTTTCATATCCCGGCAAGAACGAAGTTCGCGTTACATCTTGGGCGCTTTCGAAGGCTGATTTACAGGCCAATACCCGGTGCAGCGCCGCCACCATTCAAGATGTCAGAATCATTAAATTGAAGACAGCAGAGGGTGACGACTGATGCCAGCATTAGAGGATTTAAGGGCGCTTGATCTGGCGAACGCCCAGGTGACGTTGTGGGCGATAAAGGGACCGACCGGAGCAGCAGCCGAAGCCCCCCACTTTTCGGGTCGGTGGGTGGATACTACAGATGAGGTCGATACCGCTCTGAAAGAAACCCTTGCTGCTGAACTCGCGAAGATTGAGGAGGTAATCGAGTATGGCTTGCTTGCCCAAAACAATGAAGCCAGCGCCCTTCAAATTCCCGCCGACGAGACACACGCAGGCTTATTGCTAGACGAGATCGCCGCCGAGTTGGATGGGAAAAAGGCCTCTCAGGTCAATCACCTGTTGAACTCGAAATTCTACGTAGCGAAATTCATAGTTGGCGACCAGATCGCTTTTGCCGTTCGCAAAACAGAACCCAGTTGGAAGACGAAAAAAGCAGCGTCTTTCAGGAACCTTTACTTCGCGGACCAACAGTTGGCCATCGATGATAGGCCGCATTTCGAGCTGAGCAAGACGTTTGACTTCATCGTGTTCGACGGCGCTATCCTGGTTCGAAATAAAGGGGCGTTCGAGTCAGTGCTGCGCTATAAGAGCACCCAGCGAGAAGACTTTGTTGAGCTTCAGGCTGAAGAGGAATTCCTGGCTGCATTCGTCGACGTTGCTCCCCTGGTCAACTACGTTGGAGACAACAAGATTCAGCTAAGACGCGCCTGTGCCATACGAGAAAAGGGTCACTATCGCGATGCTGAATTCATGCAACGGCTAAGGGCGAACCAGGCCGAATATGGGCTGGTTATCCAATTCGACGACGGTGGAAGAATCATTGTGACGCCTGAGACATGTGCCCAAATCATGAAGGCACTGCTGGATCACCGACTTAAGTCTGGCTTCTCAACGTTGGTTTACGACGTCCAGGATACTACCCCCGTGCAGGTGTGAATGCCTCAATGCGGAGCCACAACGAAAAAGGGTCCTCGGTGTCAAAACGGTGTCAGCGGCGGTTCGCAGCGTTCAATTGAAGAATGGCTACGCCTTGATGGCGGTTGCTCCGCTGTTCATGGCGGCGATGGCGCAAATACGCGTTAGCAGCACATTCGGCTTCATATCGAAAGCGCCCCGATGAACTGGGAAGACACAGAGTGCAGAATGGTCAAGGCGAGTTATGGCGAGTTATTAAGGTCGACATTCCCCAATCCAGCGATATCGGACGCATCCATAAGTTCTTCTTCATATGCAATCGATGAAAGGCACATCTCCACACCACTTAAACGGAGAAGACGGTTGCGATAGCGAACGAAATCTGCCTCGAAATCATTCAATAGAGCGATATCCATCCATGTGAACGGGCTGACCTGCCGAACCAACCAGTCGCTCCCTGTCTCCTCTGACTTTACCCGACATTTTATGCCGTAAGCGTAATGTTCATCGCCAACCGAGAACCCGGATAATAACAAAAACTCAACTTCTTCCGGAATTGCTTCCTTGGGGTCTCTGATCGTAAAACTGAAATCCGACGGCATGGTTCCTGAAAGACAGTTTTGCGCCCTAAGTATTTCCGACCAAGCGTCGAGGATGTCGTCCGCCTTGACCGGAATGGCTGGAGCTGCAGACTCTTTCCTGATCTCCCTGAAAGCCCTTAAAACCTTTAGCTGAGTTTTCGCCTGTTGCACGTCTAAGGGGCTATCCATAGTGGCAATGCCAAGGTGCTCGATGCCCGCTACCGTTCTCACCGCAATGGGGCAATTCTTCCCCTTTGTGAATGTTAAAAGCGCCGTGCTGTATGCGATCCAATCATCTAGTGATCGATGCTGGCCTATGGCCCACTCAGGAAGCGTTCGGAGGCTGAAAGTCTTCTGCGAAAATGTTGCCTCAAGGAACGGCGATTTAAGCAATGCCTTGAGGTGCTCAAATGGAATAGGGCTCATGGGCGGCAAAATGACATCACAGGTAATTTCAACTGTGTCTTCATCGCCAGGGGGGCCAATAACAAGAGTGCACTTCGATACCGGTTTGGGATTGAAATGCGCCAGCGTTCCAGGCTGGAATTTCGGAAATTGCTGAAATGGAAGAGCTATGCCAAAGCGTTCTTCGCTAGCCGTGAATTTCGCGAGAGATAGAGGGCGTAATCCCAAGAGGCCGTCAACGAAATCGGCAATTTTCGCAGCCTCGAAACTGCCATCGATCCTAATCGGCCGTCCATTCTCGTAACCCAAGTTAGCCCTTTGCTTGGATTTCGTCTCCGCGTATCGGTCCATATCTGAACCAATTTCATGTTCCAGCAAGGTCGTCAGGTCATTCCCCTTGAGACCTATCCTTTTTGCATCTTTGATCTGGAAGGTTATGTTTCGGTCGTGAAGATTTTCGACACCGGCAGCGAACTCTTTGCGCAAGCGCTTTAGAATTTTTGCCAGGTTCCCATCGAATATGTGAATGACTCTTGCGTCGAAGACCTCGCGATTTTCGTCCAGACGCACAATGTAGATAAATGCAGGCTGTGAATCTTTGGCAAGTCGTTCCGCAACGGAAAGGCTCAGTGTCACGACCTTGGTCGTTCGTAGGACCGTTTTAATTTGAATTGAACATGCCAGCGGCGCGGACCGATTGTCGAAAGATATTTTCTCATTTCGCGGCGCGAGCTTTGCCTCGACAACACGATCCTTACCCATGCGGTCAGGGTCGATCTTTCCAATGAGGAGGTTTGTCTTGCTGGTTATGAAATCAAAGAAGCTTTCTCCGATGCGCCCGATCTCGTCCGCAATTGCGCTCTCACTCATGCGTCACCCCCTTATCGACTATCGAGGATATAACGCGTAGCTTAAGCCGAAAACAACCGTTCTGGTTGTGGCTTTTCTTGTCATGCTAAGACTGCTCAGACGTATGTGGCGACGGACCCTGGTTTGCTCACACGTATGTGGCGATGTGCTCAATAGTTTGTGGCGACGGCGTCTGAAAACCTTTTGATTTCAATGGAGGTGTGTTCAGATGTATGTGGCGAGCCACAGTCACCGTACTGATCGCGAGTCGTGGCCAATCGGGTCCTGCGACGTTCGTACCTTGCCGAGGCCAAATGATTTCCGAAGACTGCCATCGACCGCGTTTGCTGGCATGAACCTGCGCAGGCGGCTTAGAAGGGTTGCTTGCCCGCCAACCGGCTGACGCATTTTGTAGGGGCCGTTGATCACTGCCAGAATTTTTTCAGCTACCACCTGCGGGGAAGGCGCTGACTTGATTTGAGCCTGGACAGCCGTGAGGGTCGCTTTCGTCTGACCCTCATAAACTCCCAACGGCGCCTCCGTATGCGCAGCATTTACGTCGAGCTTCGTGTTCGTGAACGTAGGTTCAAGCAAGACCACACGGACGTTGAAACCTCGAATTTCATGGTCGAGGGATTCGGATAACCCCTCAAGGGCATGCTTGCTGCTGGCGTAGATCCCCATGAACGGCGCAGGCGAGAAACCCAAGACCGAGCTTATGTTGATGATGAGCCCGCTTCGTGCTGTCCGCATGGACGGCAGAGCGGCCTGGTGACCTTGCCCCCAAGTTTTATCCGGTTTTGAGTTCGCTCCAGCGGTTTTTGGTTGCGGTATTTGCGGCGGTAGCGGCGGGTTGCGGTGCGAAGCCATTTCGGCTGCGCAGCACC
>NZ_MBST01000036.1:0-39769 GCF_001695865.1 Ensifer sp. LC384 | reverse complement strand
AGCCTCAATAGATGTTGCTAAGAGTTCGCATTGAGTTCAATTTGCGAGGGTCATGGGCGGATACAAGTTGCTTTAGAGAGCGCCGGAATTGATCTACCACTCAGTTTGGATATTCTAGAGGAGAGAACTCGTGGGGACAGTATAATGATGTTGGTCCAACCGTTGCGAGAAGCTGCGCGGTGGCGGTTGGCGTTGCAGGATAAGTTGAGTTCGATAAGTACGGTCTTCTCGGCGGTAGTCGTGACACTGCTTGTCAATTTTTCGCAACCTGCCCAGTCGGCCGAGTTGGACCGCGATACGCTGAGATTGTTGTTGTGGCAAGCGCCGAGCACCCTCAACCCCCATCTGGCGCCCGGCATCAAGGATCAGACTGCCAGCCGCATAGTCTATGAGCCGCTGGCGAGTTTTGACAGCGAGGGTAACTTGGTGCCATTTTTGGCGGCCGAGATTCCGTCCCTGGAGAATGGCCAGGTCGCTGCCGACGGACGATCGGTGACGTGGAAGCTGCGGCCGAACGTGAAGTGGTCCGACGGCGTTCCCTTCACGGCTAAAGACGTTCTGTTCACGTACGCCTACATCACCAACGAGGACGTAGGTTCGTCGAGCACCGGGTCGTATAGATCTGTCGAGAAGGTCGTGGCGCTCGACGACCTGACCGTGAAGGTCACCTTCAGGACCGTCAATCCCGCCTGGTCGCTGCCCTTCGTTGGCGTCCAAGGCATGATTATTCCGGAACACGTATTCGCCGCCTACAACAATAAGGACGCCGTAAATGCTGCGGCCAATTTGGCACCGATCGGGACGGGCGCATACCGCCTTAGGGAATTCCGAACTGAAGATGTGCTACTTATTGGCGAAGATGTCGTCAACACGGTCAAGATCATTTTCGAGCCAAATCCTGAATATCGCGATCGCGCTAGCTTGAAGTTCAAGGAGGTCACCCTCCAAGGCGGCGGTGACGCCAACACGGCGGCAAACGCGGTGTTGAGCGAAGGGGTCGTCGACTATGCCTGGAACCTCCAGGTGGGCGAGGCTGAGCTCCGCAGGCTCGAAACCAAGGGAACAGGCAAGGTCGCCCTGTACTGGGGCTCCTATGTCGAACGCGTCATGCTCAACTTCAGCGATCCCGGACGCGAAACAGCCGACGGTGAACGCTCAAGCACCCAGTTTCCCCATCCGATCTTGACCGACAAGCGCGTTCGACAGGCGCTCGCCGTCGCGGTCGACCGCGAGAAGATCGCCGAGCTTTACGGCAGGAGCGGCCGTGCCACGGCCAACCTCCTGGTTGCACCGGCACCCTTTGTTTCGCAAAATACAAGATGGGAATTCAATCGCGACAAGGCGCGCGCGCTGCTCGATGAGGCTGGCTGGCGCGACAGCGACGGCGACTCCGTTCGGGACAAGAACGGTGTTCCGCTTAGCTTGGTTTTTCAGACCTCGTTCAACTCGGTGCGGGAGGCAACGCAGGACATCATCAAGGCAGACTTCGCCTCGATCGGCGTCAAGGTAGAAAAGAAGTTGATCGATTCCAGTATATTTCTGGGATCAACTCCAGATAGCACAAACTCAAGGCGGCACTTTTATTCGGACCTGGAGGAATTTGCTTACGGAAACAAGGGTCCCGATCCCGGTAGCTATATGATTGGGTGGACCTGCGCCGAGGCCGCCCAGAAGGTCAACAATTGGTCGGGATCGAATTGGGCCCGATACTGCAATGCTGATTACGACGCGCTATTCCAAGCCTCGGCAACCGAGATGGACCCGGAGAAACGGCGCAGACTTTTCGTGGCCATGAACGATCTTCTGATCAGCGTCGCCGCTGTCATTCCGCTCGTCGAGTGGTCCTACGTTTCGGGCCTCCGCAACGACATCGCCGGCTATGATCCCACCCCTTGGGACTCCGAGACCTGGAACATCGCGACGTGGCACCGCAAGAAGTAAATTGCTGAGGGGGGATGGCGGCATGGCATCCGAAGAGCCGGGTTTCGCGAAAAGCCGCCCCGCATACCTCGTTCCCTGGCGGATCCTCACGCAAGCTGCAGCGTCGATTTTGCGAAGACTCAACATCGGTGGCAAGCTGACGCTCGGTTTTGGCATTCTGGTTGCCATTTTGCTGCTGGTCGTTGGATTGAACTATCTCGGCAGCATAGAAGCCGTCCGCAATATCAACAGAACCACAAATCTCAGCGCGCCGAGCGCAGTTGCGTCCGCGCGCGCGCAAGCAAATCTCTTACGTATGCTGGGCGAAGTCAGAGGCTACTTGGCTTTGGGCGACGAATCCTATCGAGATGGCTATCGGCTGGCGGAAGGTGCATTCCTGGCCGATATGCGTGCGCTCGAGGCGCTCTTGCGCGCGAAAGGCGAGCCGCAGGCGAGCACTGGTGCCGGCGATGTCGAGCAGGGCATGCAGGAATTCGGCGAAAAGCTGGCAAAGTGGCAGTCGCTGCCGGATCAACTCTTCGAATTGCGCAATGATCAGTTGCGTAGGGAACCCGCGCTCAAAATCCTCATCAGTGACGCGAACCCGCTCATCGGAACGATCGTGGCATCGGCAAAGGCAATGATGCTGGCCCAGCAGAATCATGAGGCCACGCCCGCCAACACCGCGCTTCTCGTTAATCTCGCGTCGTTTCAGAGCTCGTTTTACGCAATGGTTGCAGGACTGCGCGGCTATGTGACAACAGGAAGGAAAAGTTTCAGATACGAATACGAGACGAACCTGACCATCAACGAAGCAGCCTGGTCTCATCTCGCCAACAGCAATATTCTGCCGCCCAACCAGATCGCTTTGGTCGAAAAGATCTCCAAACACCGTGCGGCTTTCCTGGAGCTGCCGTCCAGAATGTTCGATGCGGTGGAAGGCGAACACGCGCGTGAGGATCTTTATCTTTTTCGCACGCAAGCAGTGCCGTTGGCCGAGCAAATGCTTGAGCTTTTGGACAATATTGCCACCCAGGAGCAGCGACGTTTACAGGTCGATCTTGGTAGCAGCAGGGATCAGCTCGTAGACGCACAACGTATAATAGTTGCCGTAGGGGCCGCGGCTGTTTTGCTGGGCTTGCTCCTCGGAATGATATTTCGAGAGCACATTGCCGGTCCCGTCCAGCGACTTACCAATGTCGCGGATCGGGTGCGCAGAGGTGATCTAGCAGCTCGCGCCCGAATCGAGTCCGAAGACGAGATTGGCAAACTGGCTGTGACCTTCAACAGTATGACCGGCCAATTGGCGGCGAATCTAGGCGACTTAGAAAACCGTCGCAACGAGCAAGAGAACCTGGCAAGGCGATTCCGCCGACAAAGCGAGTATCTCGGTGCACTGCACGATACCTCGCTCGGCCTGATCGCCCGGCTCGATCTCGCCGAGCTCCTGTCGGATCTCACGGCTCGGGCCGCGCAATTGCTCGGCACCCAGCATGGCTATGTCTATCTCGTGGACGAGGCCGGCGAGTTTCTCGAGCGGATGGTCGGAGTTGGCGTATACACTACGCACATAGGCCAGAAGCTCAGCAAGAACGAGGGCGTAGCCGGCACCGTCTGGCAGACAGGCGAAGCGATCGTGATCAATGATTATCCAAATTGGCCGGGGCGGGCTGCCGCCGCGGCCCAGTTGGATGTCACCATCCGGACTATCATGGGCGTGCCGCTCAAATCCGGCGAAACCGTCGTGGGCGTTCTCGGCATTGCGTATGATGATGCCTCCGCGCTCGAATTCGGCGAAGAAGAGGTCGAGCTATTAAGGCGCTTTGGCCAACTCGCCTCAATAGCTTTGGAAAACGCGCGGCTGCACACGGCCACGGATGCCGCCAAGCGTCAAGCCGAAGACGCGAGCAAGCGAGTGGGCGAGCAGAACCGCACGCTCGAATCCCTGTCGAGCAAGCTGTCGAAGTACCTCTCGCCACAGGTCTATGCCTCGATCTTCTCCGGTAAGCAGAGTGTTGAGATTTCTTCGAAAAGAAAGAAGCTCACAATATTTTTCTCAGACATTGCTGACTTTACGGCCACGACGGACAAGCTCGAATCCGAGGAATTGACTGAGTTGCTCAATCATTACCTCACGGAGATGGCGAAGATCGCGCTGGAGCACGGCGCAACGATCGACAAATACATTGGAGACGCCATTCTGGCTTTTTTCGGCGACCCGGAGTCGAAGGGTACCAAGCAGGATGCGCTCGCCTGTGTCAGGATGGCGATCGCGATGCAGAGGCGGATCCATGAGCTGCAAGCGGATTAGGCGGACGCCGGCTACAAGCTGCCGTTTCATCTCCGCATCGGCATCAACACCGGCTACTGTACAGTTGGTAATTTCGGCAGCGAGGACCGAATGGACTACACAATCATTGGCGGCGAAGTGAATCTTGCCTCGCGCCTTCAGGCCCATGCCGAGCTCGGGGGCATTCTTCTGGCGCAGGAGACCTACGCGCTCGTCAAGGATGAGATTGCGGTTGAAGAACTGCCCCCGCAGACCATTAAGGGATTTTCGCAGCTGATTCAGTCGTATCGTGTGCTCGGCGTTCGAGACGACCACTCAAGGTCGGCGGAACTGATTCGTCACGTTCAGCAGGGCTTCCAACTCGAAATAGACCTCGCGGCATTAGGCGGCGTCGGCCGAACTGAGGCTATCAAGGTGCTCGAGAAATACATAGCCGCGCTCCGCGGTTAAATCCATTGAACGCGGGCCTTTGCTGGTTGATCGGATGCCCGGAGCGACAGTCCCGCCGAGGCATGACGCCGGTGGAAGCTGGTGGATGAGCAGCGTGCCTGCATTTGAAAAGGCGACCTGTCTGGATTCAAGGCCAGACCTTTCCGGTTCGGCCGAGTCACACGGTAATTTTTGTACCCCATTCGCCGTTGAGCAGGCGCTTCAGGTGAAAGGTGATAGAATGTACCCTTTGCGTTGCTAGGATCGCATAATGTATCGTCGGGAACGCGACCCAATTGCCAAATTCCGCCAGCGGGTTAAGCATGGCGGGCTGACCAATATGCGACAAGCCATCATCGGCAGCATAAGCAGAGCGCCGGCTGCCACGGTGCCCGGCTGCGAGCTCTCCGGCTGTTGCCCGGATGGCGCAAGTGCGTTTCGACTTGCGCTTGAGGCCCTAAGGATTTCCATTCTCGACGTTTGCGGAGCCGTCAAGTCGACGGCTTCCGCGTCGCTCACGCAAAAATCGGCTTGGCCTATTTTGCGCCAACAGTAAATATGGGCTCGCCCAACCGCGACACGTCGACCACAATGCCGAGGCCGGGCGCCGTCGGCGCGGACCCGAAGCCTGCGGAGGAGCGAGGTGTGTGGTTCGCCAGATGGCCGTCCGTCCAGTCGTTGAAAAATGGCGTCATGAGCAGGGACTCGGGGCGAGTGGTGGCAGCGACGTGCGACGTCGCGGCCGTGATGATGTCGCCGCCCCACATGTCCTCGATTGATACTGCCATGTTCAGTTCCTGGAGGAGGTCACGCGCCTTCACCACATTCGTCAGGCCGCCGAGCTTTCCGAACTTAAGATTGATGGATACCGCATTGGCCTCGTACTTGGCCCGGTAGATCTCGTCGTGGTTGACGATGGACTCGTCGAGCACCAGCGGGATCGACGATCCGCGGTGGGCAAGAATGCAGTCGGCCGTGCTGCGGCATGGTTGCTCGACATAGACGGGAAGACCGCCCAGCCCTTGGAGCGCCAGCTTGGCAGACGCAAGCGACCACCCACCGTTTGAATCGGCGACGATCACCGTCTCAGTATCGCCCGCTTCCACGCTGGCTCGCGTGCGGGCGATGTCATCGAATGGATTGTTGCCGACCTTCAGCTGGAAGCGATTGATCCCGGCTCGCCGGCGTTCCTGAATGAACTCCGCCATGGCTTCCGGGCGATCAAGCGGTACCGCCTCGTAGATCGGGAAGCGCTCGTTCAGAGTGCCGCCAATCAGCGCGGAAATCGGCCGGTTCAGCGATTTGCCGAAGATATCCCAGCAAGCGATGTCGAGGGGGCTCTTCGCGAATTCCTGTCCCATCAGCGTGCCGTTCATGATGCGCGCGATCTTGCCGATATTGGTCGGGTCCGCGCCGATCAGTGCCTCCCCGAGGTCTTTTAAGGCGGTGCGAATGCCCTCCGGGAAGGTCGGAAGGTAGACCTTGCCGAGTGTCGTGATCTCGCCCCAGCCGACAAGCCCTTCATCGGTCCGGATGCGCACGACCGTGCCATCCTCGGCACTGGCAACGCGGTCCCCCGACATCACATACGTGCCATGGGCGTATCCGACTTGGTATTTGTATACGTCGATGCCAAGAATTCTCATTGGGTTCTCCTTAATTTTGTATATTGTATAAAATATAAATGACGTGCCTTCAAGCCGGCAGTCGTTATAGGAGATGACGAAATCGGGATGGGTGAGGGATCGGGACAATCATTGTATAAAATCCTGAACCCGGTTACGCAGGAGCAAAGTTTATCTGGATCGGTGCCATGACCGCAGTCGCAAAAGGCCTCAAGCATAAGACGATGGCGTCTGCCGCGGCCGAGGAAATCCGCAATCGCATCGTATCGGGCGACTATCCTCCCGGCTTTCAGCTGCGACAGGATGGCTTGGCCGAAGACCTCGGCATGAGCCGCATCCCGATCCGTGAGGCCTTGGTTCAGCTTGAAAGCGAGGGGCTCTTGAAGATCCTGCCTCACCGGGGGGCGATCGTTGTCCAGCTCACTGCGGATGAAATCGAAGAGCTGTTCAACATGCGGCTCCTTCTCGAACCGTTCCTTTTCAAGCGGTCGGCTCCGCTGCTAACGAGAGACGATTTAAGCGCGCTGCACCAGATACAGACGCGCTACGCCAATTCGATCGACAAGCTCGATATGGATGCCTGGAACGAACTGAATACCGAATTCCACCTGTGCCTTTACCGGTATGCGCGTAGCCCCCGCATTGTCCTGACAGTCCAGACCTTGCTCGCGGAGTGCGACCGCCACACCCGGGTCCAGCTCTCGACTATTCACGGCGACCGGGAAAAGGCGGTGAGAGAACATGCGGAACTTCTTCGTTTATGCGAGCAGGGCGCTTTCGAAGAGGGCGCTCGCCTCATGTACGAGCATATCGACCACATACGCGGCGGGCTGGTCGCGCTGCTCGGTTGCAATGTGGTATCGGAGTTGAATACCGACATCTAGTCTATCATAACGCGAGAGGATGGGGGCGGCGTGCCTCAACTCATCTTGCCGCATTCCGGAGAGATCCGGTGATGGTGAAGCTGGCTCCGTTTTGGATCCGCTTGCGGGATCCCTTTTGGGAAGAGGTGATCTTGTTTGCGGCGATGCCGACGGGCCTGTCGTTGTTCCGTTTGACGGGGCCGAGGAGATTTTTGCTGCTGCATCGAAGAAGCACGAGGCCGAGACGCGGCAGATAGAGAACATCCGCGCGGGTAGGAATGATCGTGCCTGGGTCGATGCAACACTGTCCAAGCTGGGATGCGGTGTCTCGAACTGAACCGATCGCGTTCCCGGGAGTGAACACATCGAAAGCTGCCCGGCGCATCGGCCGGGCACTTAAAGCCAGCCGCCTCTATAGACTCTCGCGTGCTCCAGGAACGTGTTGTGCGGTGGCTGACGGACGAGACGGTTCGATTCCGTTCAAGAGCTTGCATTTGGCCTCGCCGCCCGCTGTTTACCCTGTCTAACCGTTGTTGAACCGCGAGATGAATTGGTCAAAGCGATCATCGATGCCGCCACCGAATAATTGCAGCGGAGGACCCTCGGCTTTGATCCGGCCTTGCTCCAGGAATACGACCCGGGTCGAAGCATCTCGGGCGAAAGCCATTTCGTGGGTTACGATCAGCATCGTCCGTCCCTCCGCTGCTAGATCGCGCATAACATTGAGGACTTCGCCGACCAGCTCGGGATCGAGCGCGGAAGTGGGCTCGTCGAAGAGGAGGACTCTCGGTTTCAAGACTAGCGCGCGCGCGATGGCCGCTCTCTGCTGCTGACCACCGGAGAGCTGGACTGGGTAGGCTCTCGCCCGGTCAATCAGGCCGACGCGCTTCAAAATGGCTTCGGCCTCGTCGAGCACCTCGGCGCGGTTGCGGCGTTGTACATGCAAGGGTGCCTCTATCAGATTTTCGAGTACCGTCATGTGGCTCCAGAGGCAGAAATTCTGAAAGACCATCGCCACCTGCGTTCTCAGACGATCCAGCTGCTTCCGATTTCCGATATGAAGGCTGTCGCCGCTTTGTCTGAGGTCGACCTGTTCGCCGAAGATTTGCAGCCGGCCGTTCGAGGGAAGCTCCAGAAGGTTGAGGCAGCGCAGGAACGTCGACTTGCCGGAGCCGGATGCGCCGAGAATGGAGATGACCTCGCCCTCATGGGCGCGGAAATTGATGCCCTTCAGCACCTCGACCGTGCCGAAGCGTTTGCGCAGTTCGTCGACTGCAATGGCGGGGACGGTGTCGGCAGCAGCCGGGAGGGAGACGGAAGCCATCTGGTTTCTCCTTGTGATGCGCGGTCAGGCGCGACGATGGGCGTGGTGGGCCTGGAGGTGCCGTTCGAGAAGCGCGAAGGCCGTGCTCATCAGGAAGGTCAGGGCGAGGTAGATCGCGCCGGTGACGATGAAGATCTCGAACACCCGATAGGTCGAGGAAATCAGCTTGTGCGCGATGCCGGTGAGCTCGGTAAGCGTGATGATGCTGGCGAGCGACGTCGCCTTGATCATCAGGATCGCCTCGCTGCTGTAGACGGCGAGGCCCTGGCGCAGCGCGATGGGCCAGATGATGCGACGGCGCAGCAGGAAACCCGACATGCCGCAGGCCCGCCCGGCTTCGACCTCGTGCGCCGGCACGGCCTGGATTGCGCCGCGTATGATCTCGGCGGTATAGGCCGAGGTGTTGAGGGCAAGCGCCAGAATGGCGCACCAGTAGGGCTCACGCAGGAAGGGCCAGAGGACGGACTGACGCAGCGGGGCGATCTGGCCCAGGCCGTAATAGATCAGGAAGATCTGCAGCAGGAGCGGCGTGCCGCGAAACAGCTCGACATGGGCCTTCGCGATCCATCGCAGCGGCCCGAACACGCTGCCGGCGGCGCCGGCGACGAAGACGGCCAGCACGAAGCCGATCGACAGGGACAGCGCCGCCAGTTGAAGCGTCAGCGGCAGACCCAACAGGAGTTGACCGAGCACGTCCGTCAGAAAGGGCCAGTCCAACATCAGCGTCTCCAGGGTTTGGCGAGATGGTTTTCCATCCGGTTCAGGAGAGCGCCGGTGCAGCGCCCGATGATCAGGAACATCGCCGCCGCAATGGCGTAGAACAGGAGAGGCTGGCGGGTCGATCCCGCAGCGGTGCCTACCTGGCGCAAGAGCTCGGTCAGCCCGATAACGGACAGGAGGGATGTTTCCTTGAGGGCCGATTGCCAGATGTTACCGAGCGCAGGCAGCGCGAAGCGGAGGGTCTGAGGGGCGATGATCCGGCGCAGCAGCAGGAATTTCGACATGCCGCACGAAGCGGCCGCCTCGATTTGGCCCCGGTCGAGGCGAAGATACGCGGAACGGTAGGCTTCCGTTTGATAGGCGCCGGAGACGATGCCCACCGCGAGGACGCCGATGACGGACGACGGCAGGGAATAGAAGCCGGGAAAGCCGCCGGTGTTCATGGCCGCCGTCAAGACGACGCTTCCGCCGAAGTAGAACAGGTAGACCACCAGGATTTCCGGAACCCCGCGGAAAACCGTGGTGTAGGCCTGGCCGAACATGCGCAGCCAAGGCGCTCGCGCGAGCTTGAGGGTTGCGCCGCCAATCCCGAAGATGCTCCCCAGCAGAAAGCCGCAGAAAGCGGCGGCGATCGTGATGCCGGCGGCCTGGAGCAAGGGCAACCCCCAGCCTTGGGGGCCGAAGCCCAGCAGTTCGAACATGCCCGGCGTCATGGGAGGGCCTCCTCTCTTCGCGGCGGTTGAGGCTGCAAGCGGTCGACCGCGAAAGGAGCAAGCCTTGGATCGAGATGTCCCGAGACAAGCGATTGCGCCACGGTTTCCCCGACGGCGGGGGCAAGCTGAAAACCATGGCCGCAAAACCCGAACACATGCCAGAGACCGGGATGGAGGGGGCTTGGACCGATGAACGGTATCCCATCGGGCGTGGCGCCTTCGAGCCCCGTCCAGGTGCGCACCACCGGTACGCCGGCCAGGACCGGAAAGGCCGCAACGGTGGCCGCAGCGCTCGATGCCATGCGGTCCATGATGGTGAACGAGGTGTCCCCGTCCAGGCAGGGCTTGCCCAGGATGCCGCCGCCGATGACCAGCGAGCCGACCGCGCTCTGCTTGAACGAGAGCGGCTGATCGATCCCGATGACGACGGAGGTGATGAAGGGTTTTACCCGTGCCGTCACCATCATGGAGAGGGCCGTGACCTTGATCGGCAATGTTTCGCCGAGCCGCGCGGCAACGTCCGATCCCCACGCGCCGGCGCAATTGAGGACCCACTCCGTCTCGATCGCGCCTGCATCGGTGTCGGCCCGCCACCCACCTACTGGTCTGGGCGCGAGGTCGCGCACCGTGCATTGTTCGATGATCCGGACGCCGGCAGCCTCCGCGGCCTTGCGGAAGGCGCGCGCGGCATTGGCCGGGTTTGCGTGCCCGTCACGCCGCGAAATCAGGCCGCCGAGTGCCGTGCCGGACAATCCCGGCAGCAGCCGGTGAAGCGCGTCGGGGGCAATCAGTTCTTCCGAGTGAATGTCGCGGCGGCGCATCGTCCGGGACCGCGCCTCGCACCATTGCAACTCGGCCGGATCCATCGCCAGCGCGATCTGGGCCGTGCCGAGCCGGACCTCGCAGGTTTCTGCCGCGGCCACGCCCACGAAATCGGTGAGATTGGCCCACATGTCCATGGCGCGCAGGGACAGGGGATATTCCCGCACGTCGCGCATCAGGGAACGAAGGCCGCCCGCATTGACACCGGAGGCATGGCGTCCCGCAAGGTTCTTCTCGACCACCGTTACCCGCCAGCCGGCACGGGCGAGGAACAGGGCGATCGCGCATCCCTGAATCCCACCACCGACGATGAGGGCATCGTTAGACATGGGCGTCGTCTCCGGCGATGGCTTCGGGCTTGTCGTCGAGCGATTCGACTTGCGCCAGATTGGGGTCGAGACCGGTCATGCCGGCCAGCGCGCCGAGCGGCAGGGGCCGGAGCGGCGGCCTTGCGCGGAACGGGGTCGAAGGCATCGGTCTGCCGGGATCTGCCTCAGCGAGAAGCCGGGCCAGCGTTGCCGCGCAATTGCGGCCCTGACAGGCGCCCATGCCACAGCGCAGGAGCCCGCGGACCAGGTTCATCTCCTTGGCACCGTGCCGAATTGTCGCGCGCAGCGTGCCTGCCGTGATCTCCTCGCAGCGGCAGACGATGGTCGTGTCATCGGGCAAGTGTGCGGCGAGGCCCGGCGGGAATGCTGCGTCAAGGAAGGGTCGCGCCGCGAGGCTGCGCTCGACATCGATGCCTGTCCGGTCCGCGACCCCCGGCTTGCCGGCGAGGCAGTCCAGTTCGGCGAGGATGGCCCTTGCGGTGTGGCGGCCGTGGGCGATAGCGGCGTCGGCGCCGCCGATCCGGCGCGCGTCGCCGGTGATCCGGATCCTGCAAGGCCCGGCAGTCAATGCGGGACCGGGCGCCATTTCGGCCCGGCCGTCCAGCATCGTGACAGGCTGCCAGCTGGCGTCGTCCGGTCTCCACGTAAGGGCAAGACCGGCGGCGTGCGCCAGATCCGTCGATGGCACGATACCGTCGTGAACCACGAGCAGATCGCAGGGCAGGTCGATCGTCTTGCCGGCGACGGTCAGGCGGACGGATTCGAGATGGCTGCGTCCGTGCGCCTCAAGGTCGGATATGCAGGTGCGTATCGCAACCCCGGCCAGTCGCAATCGCACGAGCCAGCCTAAGCCCTTGAGAAGCGCGGGAATGCCCGCCGGATGAAGCCGTTTGAGGGCGGCGAATTTGTCCCTTGTCCGATCCGTGCGCGCGATCAGTGCCGGCCGCACGCCGAGGCGTCGCAGCTGGTCGGCGAGCAGAAAGATCAGCGGCCCGGTTCCGGCCAGAACGATCCTGCCTTTCGGCCTGAGGCGCCCCGCCTTCAGTAAGGTCTGCACCGCGCCGGCCGTCATCACGCCAGGCAGCGTCCACCCCGGAAACGGTGCCGGGCGTTCCATCGCGCCGCTGGCGAGAACGACATGCGGCGCCCGCAGGTAGCCGGCCCCGCCGCCCTTGAGCCAGCCGACCGTGCCGTCTGCCCGCAGATCCCAGACCGTGGTGCTTGGCCGATAATCGATGCCGGGCGTTGCCCGAAAGCGCGTCACCAAGGCAAGACCGGCCTTGTAGCTCGGTCCGAGGGCGGCCAGCAGCTCATCCGTCCGGGGGCGCGCCTGCATGTTGGCTTCGAGCGCGCGAAAGATCTGCCCGCCGGGGGAGGGCTGCATGTCGAGCACGATCACCCGGCACCCTGCGGCGGCCAGCTCGGTCGCGCACGCCATGCCCGCCGGACCGGCTCCGATGATTAAGGTGTCTGCGTCGGGCGCGATACTCATTAGAGGTCCAGTCCGGGAATGCTCGCAGGCCCATCCTGGGTGCGAAGCCTCATGCCGGTCTCGACCTGGCTCAGGCAGGCCTGGCGACTGCCGATGCCGTCGATCTCGATCAGACAGTCGAAGCAGTGACCGATCATGCAATAGGGCAATCGCCTGGCGCCACTGACCGGCGTCGTTCGGAAGTGGGTGACGCCCGCCCGAAGAAGGCATGCCGCGATGGTTTCTCCTGCCCGCGCTGGGATGGCGCGGCCATCCAGATAAATGGTGAGTGTTGCCTCGGCGGATCCGACGGGCTCAAACATGGCAGTACCTGTGCGATGGTTAAGTGAGTTGTATCGCGGCCATCGCCGCGTGGCGGCCATCCCCTCCCTCAAGAGGAGGGGACGAAGCGCTCTACTCGTGAACCGAGATATCCACGCCGAACCATTTTTCGGTCAGGGCCTTGTTGGTCCCGTCCTTGTTGATGTCCGTGATTGCGGTGTCGAAGGCCGCCCGCAGCGCTTCGTCGGCCGGTCGCAAGGCGACGTTGATCGTACCAAGCCCAAGCACGCCGCCGGCGAAGGTGGGGCCGGTGAAGACCAGAGTCCCCGCCGGATTGGCATCGATCACCGCCTTGAAGGCCGTCACGTTGGCCACGGCGAGGTCGATGCGCCCAGCCGTCAGCTCCAGGCCGAGTTGCTCGAACGAGGGATATTCGCGGATATCCAGGGCCTTGAAATATTCGCTTGCGAAGGTCGCCGCAGTGGAACCGGTCTGAACGCCGATGATCTTGCCGGCGAGTTTTTCCTTCAAGATTGCGAGAGCCGCTTCGGATTCTTTCGGGGCCTTCGCAAGGTCGAAAGCCTCGCCTGCGTCCGGCAGGTCCTTTAGCACATTGTCGCCGGAGGTGAGGAACCCATTGGGGGCCTTGGCATAGGGCTTGGAGAAGCCAATGACCTTCTTGCGTTCTTCCGTCACGCCCATGGATGCGATGATGGCGTCGTACTTTCCGACCGTGAGGCCCGGAATGATGCCGTTCCATTCCTGGGCGATGAGATCGCATTTGATCTTCATGCGCTGACAGAGAGCCTTCGTCAGCTCGATTTCATAGCCGCCGAGCGACCCGTCGGCATTGCTGAAATTCCACGGAGGATAGGCGCCTTCGGTCGCGACGGTGATGTGATCCGGCAGGTCCTGCGCGGCGGTCGCGCCCACCAGAAGGGGGGTCAGGGCAAGGGCAAACAGCATACGGCGTCTGAGCATATCTTCGTTCCCTAATGTTTATTGGCTCGGGTTTGCATAACCCGTGAGGCGACTATGACACCGCGCAAAGCCTGTTGGGAGACGGTATCTGATTGATCTTAGGCTAAGCTGAAGTTATGCTAGTGGCATGCGCGTAACGACGATCCCCTCGCTGAACTGGCTCCGTGTGTTCGAGGCTGCCGCACGGCATCAGAGCTTTGCGCGCGCCGGAAAAGAGCTCAACATGTCGGCTGCGGCCGTCAGCCAGCAGGTTCTGGCGCTGGAAACCCATCTCGGGCGCCCGCTGTTCGAACGCGCGGCGAACCGGATCAACCTGACCGCGGAGGGGAGCGACTTCCTGCCGACAGTGCAGGTGTCGCTCGGGGCGATTGAGAGCAAGGCGGAGGCGCTCTTCGCGCGGCAACGAACCGAACGCGTCACCCTCCTTGCAAGCCAGCTGATGGCGATGAGTTGGCTGCCGCGCGTGCTGGCGGCGTTCGAGGCGGCGAACCCGACGATCCGCATCGACCTCCTGATGGAGGGCACGCAGCGCAAGGCGGATCCAGACCTGACGATCCGCTTCGGGGAGGAACCGCATCTCGTGCGCCATCCAACCTGGTTGATGGGCATGTCCCATGTCGTCATGTGCCGGGAGGAGGACGTTGCGCGCATCGCCAGCCTGGACGACCTGCTGTCGTTTCGCCTCTACGACGTGGCGTCTCATGCGATTGGCTGGACGGCGCTTCTCAACCACAATTTCGGCCCTGTCCATGGCCGGCATCTGAAGCTCGACGTGGTCGATACCACCCCTTTGGCGCTGATGATGATCAGCCAGGGCCTCGGCCTTGCTATCGGCCATCTTCCGGTATGTGGCCCGATTGCCACTTCCCTCGGCCTCGTCGTTTGCCCGTTCGTTCCTAGGACGCCTGGTCCCGGAAATTACTATCTCGAACTGCCCCAAGATCGGCCGCAGCGTCCCTCGGTTGGAAGATTGGCACAGGTGCTTCAGAACGCAGCGCATTCGTCGATGCGAACGACCTAACGTTTGGCCGGGGCCAAGAGTTCAAATCCCTTCAAGGCGGTGGATACCTTCACGCTTGCCAGGCCGTTCAGCTAGTGCCCAGTCATCTCCAGATACCCCCTCCCGCCGACGCTGCCGCCAAAGCTGATCGGCCCCTCCCAATACGGTATGGACGTTGCCATCCATGCTTGGTCGTTCAACGGCCTGGTTGTGACGTCAAAGCCGCGACTGGGAATTCGTACGTTCCAGGCCACTGGAATCCGACGCCCTGCGACCTTGGCAGTCCGGACGGGAACGATCTGGAGAGCTCCCGCGGGTAAGGGCTCCGGTCGGCCCGCGGCAGTGATCCAGGTCGCCGAAGTAAATCCCTCTCCAGCGTCTCGAAGACGGAAGCCCATGAGCTTCTCCCCTGTATCGAGATGCAGCGAGAACCAGTCCCAACCGGTCTGATCTTCCGCGAGCGGCTGTGACGACCACTCGCGGTCAAGCCAAGCCATCCCCGTCACCGCGACATTCCCGGTGGGCAGCGCAAGCGAGCCGGTCACCGCGTAGAACGGTTGCGAATAATAGTGGCTGGCCTGTCCCTTCGCTGATTTCACCGAATAGCCGTTATCGCCATGCGGCACGAGCGGGCCGGTGGCCGACAGGCGGAGTTCGTAGCCGAAGTCCTTTGCGGCTGCAGTCACGGTGAGATCGGCCAGCTGATCCGATCCCGCGGCTGCAAGTCCCTTCATCTGCCAGTCATCGATCCAGGCCGAGAAAGGCTCCGCGACAACGCCAGCCTGTCCCACTCCCCCGCGTGAAATACGTTCTGCCACGAAGTGGTCTCCGGAAGTCGTGACGGCTGCGTGACCCATCCAAAGCTGTGGGCTCGACCACCCGTTCGCCTCCCTTGGAGCAAGCGCTGACCGGAAAAGGGTCCACTGCGCGCCGTATTGCGTCCCGTCGGGAGCTTCAAGATTGGCCGTTAGATACCACCACTCTATCCGGAAGTCCGTATGTGGGCCGTGGTCGGCAGGGAAACGGAACGGCAGGCCGGGCTGCGGAACCGAAAACCCTTCGGCCGCCGAGCCGAGGCCAGCAAAACCCTCGGAGGCCGCTTGGCTTCCGGACAAGCTGGCCATGGTCATCACCGCCAAGGCGATCGCAATCGATCTAACGCTCACTGGCGAATACCTTCAGAAGTTCCGACGGCGCGAGCCCCGCCAGCCGGCGAAGCGGGATGAATACGGAAACGACCGCAGCGGCGAGCACGACGAGACCGAGCCTGACCCACTCGTAAGGAAAGATATGCATGGGCAGACGCCAGCCGAAGGCTTCGACGTTCACCACCGCGAGAAGAACCCACGCCAGCGCCAGGCCGAGTGGCAAAGCGGCAATAAATGTCGTCAGCCAGAGCACCAGCGTTCTCAGAAGCTCAAGAAGAGCGAGATCGCGTCTTGTGACCCCCATGGCCCATACGGGCGCAAGCTGCGGGAGGCGCATTTCCGAAAGCGTGAGGAGGCTTAAGAACATAGCCAATGCTGCAACCCCAAGCGTGAATATGTTCAATGCGCCAGTGACCAAAAATGTGCGATCGAAGATCCGCCGTGACTGTTCCTTCAGTGCCGCCTGATCGACGATGTTATCCGGTGGTAGCCCGAATTCGCCCGAGAGGCTCGCCCGCAGGTCGGCAACCTGATCAGGCTGGACCCGCAGACCGTAGCGCAAGCGCGAGACTTGCGGGTACCGAGAGGTCAGGGCGTTTATTCCGGCGATGACCTGGCCCTTTGGGTTTCCATAATCCGAATAGACGCCGACAACCGTCGACTTCCAGTCGTTGGCCAGATCTAGCTGATCGCCGATGCGGAGCCGCTCCCGCCTCCAGAACTGTTCGTTGACCAACACCCCTTCCCCGGAAGCCACCCGATCCCAGACGTCCGGCAAGCCGGCGATCAGGGGCCAGTGCTTCCGGTAGGTCGGATCGTCAACGACGCCGAAGATCTGCATCGACTGACCCCGGATCTCGGCGTCTACGCTGGAGATCGGCAGCACCGATTCCACCTTCGTTGCGAGCCATGCCCTGAGCCTGTCTGCCTCGGGCTCGGTCCGGGCGGCGACGTAAAGCTCCGCGGCGAGGCGTTGGTCGAGCCAGCCGACGAACGTGAGACGGAAGCTCGACACCATGGTTCCGACGCCTACGTTTGCCGCCAGAGCAAGAAGCAATGCCATGAGGGCAAGGGAAAGTCCCGGGAGTTGCTGCCGGGTGTCGGCGCAGAACCACGTGACGAGCGCACCCGAAGACGTCCGCTGCATCACGGTGAGGAATCCGGAGAGCACGGCGGGGAGAAGTAGTGACGCCCCGAGCAGAAGACAGCCAAGGATGCCAAAGCCCGCCTGGAGTCCATCAGCCCACAGAAGAAGAGCTCCCGAGAGGGCTAGCAAAGCCGCTGCGGCCAGCACCTGAATCCGCCGCCCCGCTTGGGACGATCGTCCCCATACCTGGGGTTGGGCCACCGCGAGCAAAGGCACCCGCATCAAGCGCAACAGGCTCTGTGCCGACGAAACCAATGTTCCGGCCATTGCGATGGCAAAGCCCGAAAGCCACCACTCCGGACGCAGGGAAAGCGTGCCGGGCACGCTGGCTCCGTAAAGTCCTTCGAGGGTTGCGGCCACTCCGGGCAGCAGCAGTGACGCGACCAGATATCCGATAGCGACTCCGACCGCCCCGGCGGCGAGGGCGAAAAGGACCAGCTCGGCGAGCAGCAGAACCGCAAGCACCCTCAACGACACGCCAAGACAGCGAAGGGTTCTGAAGGTGGGCCGCCGTTGCTCGAAGGCGAGGCCGATCGTCGAGTACACGATGAACAGCCCGACGGCGAAGGCGAGAAAACCGAAAGCCGTCAAATTGAGATGAAAGCTCTCGGTAAGTTGCTCGACGTCGGTTTGTGCGTTCGGCTCGCGAACCGGGAGCGCCGGGACAAGCGTTCCGAGCGGCTCCAGACCGGGACGTTGGTTTTCGGCGATCACAATCCGACTGAGTTCGCCGTCTCTTCTTAGTAGCCTCTGGGCCAAACCAATATCGACGAAGGCGGCCCCGTCCAGCATCCGATCCGAAACACGCAGTGCGAGGTCGGTCTGCCCTCGTATTTTCTCCGCTGTTCCGGGAGAGACAACCAGCGTGCCCGGAGGCGAGATGAAGG
Organism: Ensifer sp. LC384; assembly: GCF_001695865.1. Lineage (NCBI taxonomy): Bacteria > Pseudomonadati > Pseudomonadota > Alphaproteobacteria > Hyphomicrobiales > Rhizobiaceae > Ensifer > Ensifer sp. LC384. The sequence continues at coordinate 21,818 of NZ_MBST01000036.1, read as the reverse complement.
AAAGCAAGTCCCCGGCATTCCCCAGATCGACGGTCTGCGCCTCCGCTGGCATCGTCAGGGGCTCGATACCGATCACCCTTAACCGGGTGGTTCCGAACCGATAGTCCCCCTCCAAAACTGGCGACACGTTCCAGCCCGCCCGTCTGAGCCGCACGAAGGCGGACTGCGGAAGGGTGCCGCCGTTCGGAGAAACCAGGTTTGCCAACCCGTTCTGGTCGAGCGCAATCGCGGCGCGGGTGTAGCTCGCGCGGGCTTCTGCGTTGATCGCCTGCACTCCGGACCACAGGGCAGTCGCCAGCGCCAGGCCCGACAAGAGAGCGCCGAACTGCAGCGGCCGTCGTCGCCAGTGGGACAGGAGTGCCGTGGCTACGGTCCAAGTCGTCATGTGATTTTCCCGGACCGCAAATGGAGCTGCCGATCGAGCCTATCCGCCAGTCTTTGCGAATGCGTTGCCATGAGCAGCGTCGATCCGGTTCCCTTCGAAAGCGAGAGCATCAGCTCCAGGACAGCGTCTCCGTTGGTCTCGTCCAGATTTCCTGTGGGTTCGTCTGCCAGAACCAAGCCGGGACGCGCGGCAAGCGTCCGTCCGATCGCCACTCGCTGCTGTTGTCCGCTGGAAAGCTGCTCGGGATATCTGGTCAGCAATGGCCCGATTCCGAGGCGCTCCACCAGTTCATTTTCCCAAGCGGGATCGTGGCGTCCCGCAAGCTTGGCGTGAAAGGCTAGGTTCGCCGCCACGTCCAGTGAGGGGACAAGGTTGAACTGCTGAAATACGAGGCCGACTTCTGTCCGCCTGTAGGCGGCGCGTCCCCGGTCATCCAGCTTGGAGATGTCGCGGCCCCCGATCACGATCTCGCCTGAGTCCGGACGGTCGAGGCCGGCTACGAGATGCAGCAGGGTGCTCTTACCGCTGCCAGACTCCCCTGTCAGGGCAACGCTGTCTCCCGCGCCGAGATCGAGATCGATCCCTCTCAACACTTCGAGCCGCCCTTCGGCAGTCTCATAGGACTTACTAAGATTGCGGAGTGCGATCACCATGGCGGCCAGGATCAGGACGATTGCACATATGTAACGCTCCATGGCCGCTTGGAAAGGCCCACGGCGAGGAGATGCGAATGCCGACCTCTTCGAAGGTCGGGTTCTTCGCAGATCGGCTCGTCGCAAAGAAGCCGAGCGTCTGCATGGGCGTAGCGTTGGTGCACGGATCGTTTAGTGTTCGTTGTGTAGGCGAGCGGCAACTTCAGTAACCGCTTGGTGGCTGTGATGCCTTTCAAACATGATGCCGCCCGCCGCCATCGCATCGGCAGGATGAAATTCAAGGTGACGAATTGGCCAGAATATGAGGCAGGGTTACGGCGGCGCGGCAGCTTGACCCTATGGTTGACGCCGGAGGCGCTTGCCATGTGGATTGCTCCACGCCGAACGACGCGTGGCGGCCAGCACCGTTATTCCGATCTGGCAATCGAAACCGCCTTGACGCTGGGCCTGGTGTTCGGCCCGCGCCTGCGCCAGGCAGAGGGCTTGCTGGAATCGGTGCTGCAATTGATGGGGCTGGCGCTCGCAATCCCCGATCATACCACCCTGAGCCGACGGGCGCGGACCTGGCAATTACCCAACAGACGGCATGATCGCCAGGTTCCGCCGGAGGGGCCGTTGCATGTACTTGTCGACAGCACCGGCCTGCAGATCTACGGCGCGGGCCAGTGGCTGGAGGAGAAGCATGGCGCCCGATCCCGCTGTGGGTGGCGCAAGCTGCATCTGGCACTGGATGCCGACAGCGGCGAGATCATCGCCCATACCCTGACCGAACAGGACGTTGGCGACGCATCGCAGGTGGAACGGTTGCTCGACCAGATCGATGTTCCGATCGGACAATTCACAGCCGACGGTGCATATGACGGCAAGCCCACGTACGACACGGTTACCGACCACAGCGCCGCTGCCGTCGTCGTCATCCCGCCTCGCGCCAATGCGGTCGAACCAATCGACGATAGATCTCCTGGACAAAGGGACCAGCATATCGCCGCAATCCGCAGAGACGACCGGATGAAATGGCAGGTCTCCACCGGCTACGGCAAGCGTTCGCGGGGCGAAGCTGCAATCGGGCGATACAAGTCCATCATCGGACGGCGTCTGCGGGCCCGGTCGTCTCACGCTCAGCAGACAGAGGTCGCCATCGGCTGCGCGGTCCTCAACCGCATGTTTGTCTGCGCACGCCCGAAATCCATCCGCCGCAATCGACCCACCACATAGACAGAGCCATCAAGGATCGAGATCCGCTCAAGTCCCGATCCATGCACCAACGCCGCGAAATTTGGGAAGAGAGTCGCACGAACCACACCGATAAAAACGGCGAGTGGAAAGTCGGTTCAAGGCCCGGGAAGCCGCCACGTCCTTCCGACAAGATTACAGTCGGAAAGGATGGGGCAATCTTGAAGTTTTAGGAAGATCTTGATGCAAAACGCACTTTCTATGATCCGAAATTCTGTGAATCTAAGCAGCTACAGTGCTTCGCAGGGATTCATAGGATACTTTGAAAGATCCGGGAAATTTTATGATCGGCTGGCGCAATCCGCCGTCGAACTCTTCTTGAGCTTTTTAATCACTCACAACAGCCATCTGTCGATCGTATCGTCTTTGCATGCGAATGCGGCTGAGTTGGGACACTCAGGCTCTCCTGTCGAGGATGCACGGGATGTAGAACTGGCAAGAGATCTGGCCAGGGACCAGCTTATCAATATGGTCAGTTATAAAGAGATTCTTGGTCGCGATTATGACTCCGAAGAGTATAGAATTAAATTGGAGACCATATGGACAGATTTTAGATTGCTGGTTGAGAAGAAGTATCGCGCGGCGGAAAAACTAACACTTGCACGAATGTTGGTTTATGGACTGCATGGTCACTGCTTTTTTGTTCTTGAGGAGGCTGCAATCGCGTTTTATGCACACGATGATATTGGCTTCGGGGTAATTGGATTGGGAACATCCGCGAACGTTGATCTTGGGAAAGAATTTTTGCTGCAAGCCGACGCATGTCGCGACTTTCACTCGGTGATTGTGTAAATGACGTCAAGGGCCGAGACGGCCGAACTTCGCTTCTCGCTGCAGGCCTTTGCCGTCGGGTCTTGCCTCCAGGGTGAGAAATATATGCGAGCGGCGCGCAAAGTGCACATAAATGCCAATCCAGATCGCGCGGCATAATGTATCGACCGGAACACCTGCTTCGAGGCGTCCAGGGACCGCTTCGTCGATAATGGTTTTCCGCATCGCGTGATCTCGTCAACGGCCGTTGTTGAACTTACTATTTAAAATGGCCGCCATCGCACTTTAAATTGGACGGAAAATGATTTAAGAATAGTCGAATGAGCGCCGACCTTCTAGCGAAGTCCCACATCCATCGCAAGGCACGACCCGTTGTGGAAACGGCGCTGGCGGACACGCGCGTCGTACTCATATCAGGCCCACGTCAGGCGGGCAAAACAACGCTCGCGCGTCAGTTTGCGGATGCCAATCGGCCCTACATCACGCTCGATGACGCGGGAACACTGAGCGCCGCGAGGTCCGATCCGACCGGATTCATTCGGGGCATCGACCGTGCCGTTATCGACGAAATTCAGCGTGCTCCCGACCTGATGCTTGCCATCAAAGAGAGTGTCGACCGTTACGAAGAGCCCGGCCGTTTCCTGCTGACCGGATCTGCCAACCTAGCAACGGTACCAGCCATCGCCGATTCCCTCGCCGGACGAATGGCCGTGGTTTCATTGCTTCCATTTGCACAATCCGAACTCCACTCTACTCCCGGTCAAATGCTTGATGCTCTCTTTGCCGGCGATGAGCCGACGGCCCGGAGCGGGGTCGTCTTCGGCGAAGAATTGATGAGTGTTGTCTTGAAGGGGGGGTACCCGGAAGTTCTACGTCGATCGACGGCTGCCCGCCGAACGGCCTGGCTCGCGGACTATGTGTCTCTCATTCTCGATCGCGACGTGCGGGATATTGCCAACATAGACCAGCTGGACCGTTTGCCGAGATTGCTGGACGTTCTTGCCGAACACTCCGGGCAATTGGTCAACCACAGCAGCTTCGGGGCGGCCCTCGGATTATCCAGCGTTACGGCCCAGAAATATGTGGCGATTCTTGAACGCCTCTTTTTGGTGCGCACCATCGCTCCTTGGTCGAACAACCGCCTCAGCCGGCTCATGAAGACCCCAAAACTCCACTTCGTTGATACTGGTCTTCTCGCAAGTTTGCGAGGCGACGATCTCGAAACGCTACAGCGGGACAGAACCAGGTTCGGCGCGCTTCTGGAAAGCTTTGTGGTCTCCGAACTTCTGAAACTTGCTTCCTGGTCGGATCGTCGCTTCTCCTTCTCGCATTACCGGACCAAGGATCAGGATGAAGTGGATGTGGTGATCGAGGACAGACGGGGGCGGGTCATTGGAATTGAAGTAAGGGCATCGGCGACTGTTAAATCGGACGCCTTCAAAGGGTTGAGGCAACTGCAGGAGGCGGTTGGAGATCGTTTTGTCCGTGGCCTGGTACTTCACGATCATGATCGTGTAACCCCGTTTGGAGAGAAGTTGCACGCCGCTCCGCTATCGATCCTCTGGTCGATGTAGCTTGGCAAAACCATCGGGCGCGATGATGCCACGTCGCCGGTTCGAATCGGTTCAAGGCGCACAGTGTTTATGGGCTCATAGAGTCGGGCCTACCGACGTTGGTCGAATGCTGGCAGAGATTTACGAACTTAACAAACTTGACGAACTTCTACATCTTGCCTAAATTGTAGCGCAGGAGGCTGAAGACCATGCCCACTACGAAAACTGTAGCCAACGAGCCCCGAAACGATTCTTCCAACGTTGCGCTCTCGATGAAGCTGCCCCGGAAGGCAGATTTCGAGAAGGCGTTGATCAGGCAATACGCCAAGGCGGTTAAGCTGAGCCGAAAGGCCGGCCATCAGGTCAGTTTCCGTGTCGTCGTGGATCCGCTGGCCGGAGCGCAGACAATCTCAGTCGTTGAAGAAGAACCGCTGTCTCATCAGGATGCGTTTCCAGTTGAAGAGGTACCAGAGCCGAATGACGAACTCCAGGCAGCGTTGGCTGCCGCACGGGAGCGCGGCCGGCGTCGGGTGGCGGAGATTCTCGCGGAGGATGATATGCTGAGCGCGGAAGCGTTCGCGGACCTGCTCGGCGTTTCGCGCGTCACGGTCAACACAAAGCGTCAGAACGGGCAGGTTCTCGGACTCGACGGCGCCAAGCGGGGCTTCCGTTTTCCGTCATGGCAACTCGATCGGGATGGTCGGCCCTATGCCGTGCTTCCGAAACTGCACGAGGTCCTCGGTGGTGCATGGGCGGTTTACCGCTTCCTTGTCACGCCGCACGGCGCTTTGGATGGCCGGAAGGGTCTCGACGCGCTGAAACGCGGTCAGGACGATGAAGTGGTTGCTGCGGCCGAGAGTGTCGCCCGCGGTGATTTTCGCTGAATGACCGGAATAAAGCCGCCTCCGGGCTTCGAGAAATCCCTCCTCGACATCGAGACTATTCCTGCCGGTCGTCGATTTGGACGTATCTATGCGAGCGTCTTTCCCGACCCGTTAGGATATGGAAAGACGCCGAGCCGGTTCAGTGATTGTTCAGTCCCGGCATTTGATGGATCGGATTCAGAGTGAATCTCTCTGGCTGTGAAGTCCAGACCTTGCAGATAAATTCATAGGGCGTGAGGCCTTTGAGCGTCTTGAGGCGGCGGGCGAAATTGTATGCCGAGACGAAGTCGCCGAGATGTCTGCGGAGCTGGTCGTGGCTGTCATAATGATAGCGTTTGACAGTTGCCTCCTTGATTGTCCGGTTCATCCGCTCGACCTGGCCGTTTGTCCAAGGATGCTTGGGCTTGGTCAGCCGATGTTCGATGCCATGTCGCCAGCATGCCCGGTCGAACGGATGGCCCCGGAACCGCGCGGTGGGTCCGTTGCGGTTCTTCGGAATGTCGGCGAACTGAATGCCGTTGTCGGTCAGCACCGTGTGGATTTCGTAGGGCACAGCTGCAACCAGCGTTTCCAGGAAGTCTGACGCCGTTCGGGTGGTAGCGCGCTCGACCGATTGGACGAAGGCGAACTTTGAGGTCCTGTCGATCGCGACGTAGAGGTAGAGCTTGCCTTCTCCGGTCTGGACCTCAGCCAGGTCGATGTGAAAATAGCCGATTGCGTACGCTTTGAACTTCTTCCTCGACGGCTTGTCGCCCTCCACATCCGGCAGTCTCGAAATCCCATGGCGCTGCAGGCATCGATGCAATGAAGATCGCGTCAGATGCGGGATCGTCGGTTGAAGAGCGTAGAGGCAATCATCCAGCGCCAGCAACGTGTGCCGCCGGAATGCGATGATGATCGCCTCTTCTTCTTCGCTGAGAACAGTTGAGTGCGGCTCCTTCGGCCCGGTCTTGAGGTCCTCGACCGTAGCCCGCTTGCGCCACTTCAGAACTGTCTTCGGGTTGATCCCATAGCTCCGGCTCAGCTCCGCGGCTGAAGCTTGCGATCGCTGTATCGCAGCTCGGACTGCGTGCGTGGTCGTGGCGCTGCCGTGACGTATTTGGCCCATAGTGCTTCCTTCCATTCGACAGAAAAGATCGCACCATCAAACTCTGGGATCAAACACCTAGGACATAGCAAGTAAGGGCGATAGGAAATTACCCGTCCGCGCCAATCAGGCGAAGCCATGAAGCTCGAGCAAATGGATAAACTGGCATCCACTGCCTGAGTCGAGTATCCCCGTATTGAAAACCGCAAACACGGGTCTAGAATTTCAGGGCTAGCCCGAGAATTGGACCCTGCTGGACAGCGTCAAACAGGAAGCCATCGTCGCTATAGTCGACACCCAATGCTCGGTAGCCGGCAATCGCCGAAATCCGATCGTTGAACTCGTAGCCAACATCCAGCGCGACGTCCCAATCGATGTCAGCTCCACCACCGCCAACAAGTCCCCATCCAGTCAGGTAGACTTCCGGGGTAAGGGAATACTTGCCTCGCAACCCGACTATGCCGTCAACCCAGGTCGCGCCATCGCTCCTTTCAATGCCGCCAAGGATGCCGCCGTTGAAGCGAATCGTTGTGTCCACTGACCAAATTCTCACGCCACCAACGACGTCCAAATGTCCCTGCGGTGTATCAACGATTGCGTATCCAGCGCCCAATAGACCCGAGAACGTCTCAGAGGTCACATCGACGCTGGTCGCCAAGATGCCGCCTGGCGTGTCGCCATCGGCTCCGAGCTTCGTGTAGATGATGTCGCCGATGACGCTGAAGCGACCGTTTCGCGCCTCTCCTGCGGCCATGAAGGCGAAGTCGAGATTGCCGAGGATGTCATTGAAGTCCGCATCCATATCAACGGTCGGTAGACCGAATTGCGATGTTTCACCCGACAGCCCTGCCATCCAAAAATATGGCGCAACCGAGAACGACCAACCATCCGGACCTTCGATCGTCTGTTGATCCCGTGTGAGCAGAGGAGAAACGTCGGCAGCAACGGCACTGCCCCCTATCAGCGCCGCGATTGCTGCCGCCAGGCCGAATTTGGTGTAGCTGTTCATTGGCTGTCCCTTCAGTTTTGGTGCGCGCGACACGCCGGATCACGTTCCAGGCTTTGTTCTGAACCACAGTCCTTGGCCGCGATCTTCTGCGCGCTGCCCGACTGGCCCGCTAGCCCGGTGACGTGGTGAGCGTAGTTTTCGCGCGTCGCTTGGTCGACTAAAGCGACTGGCGCGGCGAGGATCAGGCCTGCCGCGCTCCCGGCCGCTGTCGCCGCGCCTGCCGTTCCTGCGATGAGGTGATCTCCAAGGCCCATCTTGCTGTCCGTCAATGTCTGGCCTTCGGAAATCCGCGCACCGATCAGTTGGACAACTTGGGGCGATTCAGCGAACTTGCCGTGGTGCATGCTGTCTCCGGCCTTCACCTTGGTCAGATCGATGACGGTAATGTCGTTGTCCGCCAGCTCCTGCTTGTAAGGAGCCTGCTCCGGATCGATCGATCCCAGGCGAGGAATGTCACCCCAGACCCTGCGCGAAAAGGCCAGTGCCCGGTCATCCTGCGACACGAAGAGGGTGAACTGCGGGTGCTGGTCTCCCATGTCCTCGATCTGCGAGCGGAACACATCGACGTCGACGTCGGGGGCTGCGAGCATCACATTCTTGAACTTTGCCGGCAGGCGATCGTTGCGGATTGCCATCTGGCGAAGTGCTTCTAGCGTCAGCCAGTTCCCCATCGAATGAGCAAGGATCGACACTTCTTTCACTTCCTTGTCCGCGGCCAAATGCTGGAACAGCGATTCCAGCGCGTTGCGGGTATAGTTTGTGCTTTCACGATCGTAGCCATAGGCCAGCAGGCTACCCCGCGACGGCCAGGTCACCAGAACGGGCGCGCTCTTGACGTCGGAATCATGGACGATCTGTGCAAAACGGTAGACGGAGTCTTCGAAACGGTTGTTGAACCCGTGGATGAACACGAGCACGCTGCGGTCCGGGCTCTTCCTGACCGAGGCATTCAGCCATGCTTTGGCGTCGTCCTTCGTCAACTCGTCTGCCTTCAGGGTCGCAAAGTCGGTAGCCGGATTGGGAGGCAGTTTTTTCGGCCAAGCGACGTCGCCGACCTTCCGCACCGGGGGGATCGATACGGTGATGTCCGCAAACGTTGGAGCACGGGCCCGCTCGCCCGTGAACATCTCGCCCGGCATTTCCGAGCGGCCACGCGTAGTCGTAATCAGCATCTCGACCCGGCTTGCATCGGCCGACGTCTCGGCGACGGGCGTCAGCACACCCTTGGGATGGCCGCCGCATCCGGAAACCAGGGCCAGCGACAGGCACAGGACTATCCGACGTAGGCGGCTCGAGTAAGATGCGACGCCTGCATCGCCGATGTCTGAATTGGTCAAAACGCCCCCAAATTTCCGCTGATATCGCTCTAGCAATAATAGACGCCGACGGCACAGCGCCGCACAGTTCTGCGCGCCACGCCCGCGACGCTCACAGGTGTCAACGGACGACCGACACGCGCCTCGGCGGGCCTCGCAAGGCTGTAGAGCCCACCGATCGATACCTGCTCTACGACATCCATCGCTGGTAGCATTAGTGCCGCAAGAAGCAGAACCGCTTTCAGTTTCCCTAGCGTGGTCATTTCCTGTCTCCCATGGTCAAGTGGTCGGGCAGTTCGTCGATGTTGGCAAGATCCTTCAGGTCGACTTTTTTGGCGCCGGTCTCGTTTGCGAAGCTGTAATCCTGCGCCACGACGTCGACGCCCGTCTTCCAGTCGGAAATCTGGATGCTATATTGCGGGCCCTGATCGACCTGGCTGGCGGTGATCACGTAGCGGCAGGGATGGGGTTTTTCGCCCTGCGCAATCCAGATCTGCCAGTCGACGTCTTTCGCCCGGAAGGCGAGGTGGTCGCATTCGACGCCGCCGATCACGCCACTGCCGAGGTCCTTCACGTCGGTTACGCCCTCCATCAGCTTGTCATAGGCGTCGGGCAGGAGCAGGTCCGCGCCGGGGACCGGCTTGCCGAGCTTGTCGCGCATCGCGTCGACCAGATGCTCGACCGTGCCGGGAACTTCGACCTGGGTATAAAGGTTGGCGTCCTTGCCGAAGAGCGTCACGGTGTTGCCGTCGAAGACCATTTCGACATTGGCAAAGCCGCCAAACCGTGTGGCGCGCAGCTTGTCCGGCCGCCCCAGCTCGATCTTGCCGGAACTCGCCAGCAGCAGTTTCTGATGGTCTCCCGTGACGACTTCCAGGTTTGAGTCGTAGGCGAAGGAAATCGCCTTTTGCGAAGCGAGATAGTCTGACATCGCCTTGAGGAGGCTTTTTGCCTCGGCTTCTGCCGCCATGGCTTCTGCTTGCGCCATCAGCCCCGACATGAGAGCGAACGCCGCGACTGAAAGAGTAAATCTAGTGTTCTTGCGGATCATCGACCGGAGCCTCCGTGCGTGCGTGGTAGGCATCAGCCGCCGGCTGGCAGCCATCACCGGCAAACTGTAAGTGCCACGGAGACCGAACACCCGTAACCTCTTGTAGGCTCTGTGCGATCCGAACAGTAGAATCTGCTTACCGCGCAGGCCCCAGGGGCGATGATGTTGCGGAGGCCAATGCTTTCGCCTCTACTTCTGCTGCGCTCGGCACCGGGAGGCCCGCCTTGCGGAGCGAGGCCATCATCCGGAGGTTGTCCTTCGGCTGGATATTGCGCTTCCTGTGTTCTTCGATGATGTTCGGGATGTAATCCGGACGCATCTTCATGAAGATCTCTCCCTCGCGCCGCGCATCATCCAGCAATCCGGCGTCGGCGTAGATGGCGGCTGCTACCAGGTGATACATCGGGAACTTCTGCAGATCCGTCTTCCGGATGAGGCTCACGGCTTTATCACGGTCGTTCAGCATGTAGGCCGCGAGCGCTCGCACGCCGTGATAGAAGCTTGCGCCGCCGGGATTGAGCGCAAGCGCTCGGTCAAGAAGATCCGCGCCGCGCTGCCACTGACCACAGATTGCGAGCCGCGTTCCGAACTCACCCAACAGCTCGGTGTCGTTCGGGTTCGTTGCCAGCGCCTCCTCGCCGACTTGAAGCGCCTCCGTGAGTTGTTGGTTGAAGAACAATGCAATCATCAGAGATTGAAGCGCGCGGGTGTTTCCCGGTTCCAGTTCAATCGCCCGTCGTGCCGAGCGCAGCGCCCTGTCAAGCGGCGTCGGCTGACCGGGCCTGAGGTTGAAGCGGAAGCGGTCTTCATCGAGGTACACGATGGACGACATCGCCCATGCGGTCGCATAGGCCGGGTATCGTGCAACGGCGCTCTCAAGACAGTCTCGGGCGATCAGATGAGTCTCCCGGCTCAGTTCTGCGCGATATGCATAGAAACGAAGCGTGCAGTCGTAGATCCCGAGGTCGTTCGGGGGAGGGCTGGCTGTGGCTGCCTGTGCGATGATGCCGTAAGGCTGGGCAACAGCCGTCGCAACTTTGCTCGCGACATCGGATTGGATGGCGAAGAGTTCGCGGCTGGTCAGGTCGTCGTCGTAGTTCTGCGACCAGAGGATTGCTCCGTCGGATGTGTCCAACAGGCGAGCCGTCACCCGGACCTTGGAACCGGACACCCTGACGCCGCCTGCCAGCAGATAACGAGCGCCCAGCCCCCCACGAACTTCAGAAGCTTCGACCCCTGGGGAAAGCGACTTCGATGTCTCGCGGCCGAAGACTTTGAGCTCCTTAAAGCGCGGCAGGGCGGTGAGCAGCTCTTCGGTCAGCCCGACCGTGTAGAGCTCCGCCTGCGGCCCGTCACCCAGATTGGCAAAAGGTGCGACCACCAGCGTCGGCTCATCTGGACCCTCGGTGGTGCTAGCCTGCTTCGAAACCGCGACTACCAGGTCGGCTGCCCAGTGTGTCAGCGCCACCACGCCGATTATGCCGACAAGACCAGCGAGGATCGGCCATCGGGTAGACAGCCGGAGCCGGCCGAGACGCGGGCCGTCCTCGACAGCGTCGCTCTTGAGGTTCGTCGATGCAACGTCGCTCCAGACAAACGAAGGCGCGTAACGCCCTTTCGGAATGTCTATCCTGATGGGATCGTGCTGCCCGGCGACAAGATAGTAGCGCTCGAGGGTGCGCCTCAGCCGCCCAGCCTCGATGCGGACGACAGGATCGTCCTGGGTGAAGTCTTCGCTGCGCTTGAACACTTCGATCGCGATCGTGTAGCCCTTCAGGCGCTGTGCGCGCCCCGCCAGGGCCTCCTCGACGACGAAAGTGAGAAAAGCCGCGCTGCGGCCAGCTCGCGGAAATTCCGAACTGGAAATGATGCGCGCGAGCTGCTCACGAATCTCTGCTGCACTTGGCGAAAATCCTTGCGATCCTTCCCTGTCATCCGAGCCGTGTGCCACAGATATGTCCATCGATTGCTCCCCAATACGCACACAGTCGTGACAATCACAGATTTAGTTAGCGTCCGTTGGTGTAACCTACGCTGACGGGACCGGCTCGTCCAGAAACATACCGGTCTAATGTAACGTTATTGTTGGCTTGATCCGGGGCGCCCGCCCAAAGCGCTGACCGAGATCGGGCCTCCCGCGGGCGACGTGCCCCTGGCGCCGCTGATTTTCAATGTCGGCGTGGAGATCGGGCAGCTCATTTTCGTTGCGATGACCCGACGGGTTGGTGCATTCGAGGCTTCCGGCGGCGGAGTGCGGGGTCGCGGCATCCTGCGCGATCGGCGGTCTGGCCGCATTATGGATGGTCGAGCGTGTCGCCCATTTTTGGGGCGCGACGGCGGGTATGCGCGTGCGGCCGCCAGGCGTGGGTCGGTGTATCTGTGGAGCACCGTGGAGCCCGACACAAGATAAGTCGACGGTGACCTGCAGGTGGGGTCGCCGAATGACGACCGGGGAAGAACTTCGAACAGCAGAAGACGCGTGTCCGTCAGTTCGGGCAGACGTTCCAGAACCGCGTCGTGCGGGCGCGGTTCGTATAGTGCCAGCAATGGCCGGATTGTGGCGGCGACCCGGCGACCAATGCCGTGGCAGCGCCCGCAAGAAGCCGACGGCCGCGCCTGCCGAAATTACACCGCCCGGCCGCCAGCGGCGGTTCGGACTGACGATTACGACGCCACGCAACGGTGTCGACCGCAGGCTGCGTCAGCGCGGCGGGCCTCAGCAGGCGGGGCCGAGAAGATCGGGGGGCGGCCAGCACCAGGGTGACGGCGATGGTTGTAACGTCAAGTGTTCGACACAGAGGTCTCATCCGCTTGTCGTCGTCCCGTGCGAGAGGTGGGGCTTATCCCTTCAGAGGCGTGGCCAGGTCTGAGATTCGCAGACGACCTTCAGGATGCATCCCTTCATCTTCAGTGCGTTGCCCGAGACGGTCAGGGAGCCATCATAGGTCTTGTTGGCATCGGGGTCGGTTATCTTTCCGGAATAGCTGCCGTCCCTGCCGTGGAAGGTGCCGATCTGCTTGCCCGTATGCTTGCCGGATTTCAAGGTGATGCAGTAGCCTCCGCCACATGAAGCAATCGCCGCGGTATCGCCCAATTCGGTCTTCCAGTTGCCAACGATCGGGTCTTCCGCGCGAGCGATACTTGTAGCCAGCGTCAAGGCGGCAGCGATGGTGAAGATGCGCTTCATGGATGCTCCTTTGAATGGAAGTTTCGCCCGGAACCTACGCCTGCTCGCCCTCGCGCGCCCGTAACATCTGGTAGGCTCGCTGTAGGGAGCGGTGTTCGTCGCCTGCGCAGTGTGGGGCACCGGCTTGTATGGCGCGCGCTACATCGTTGCCACTGTAACAAACGGTGCAAGAGTGGAACCTTGCTGCATCATGCGACATTGACGGAAGTTCGTCGACGTCGCTCTGGTGCGGCACAGGCCTTGGGGAGCCACTCATGGGATACGACGTCTCTCTCGCGAAACGATGTTTCCCGTCCCGAACAAGTCTGATCGACGAACTCGCCGCCCGCGATGAGAACTTCCGCGACTTGTGCCATGACTTCGCCACCGCGGATCATCTGCGGCTATCGTTGGAAAAGACTTCCGGCCCCAATGGGGGCGAGCGTCTTGCCGAGTACGTGGAGCTCGTGGACGTCCTCCGGGACGAAATAACGACGGCCCTCGACAACGCTGCCGTCGTGCAGTTTCCACATCCGCGGAAATGACAACACGGCGCCAGTGGGGACGTTAGCTACTGTAAACTACTTTCCTTTCGGCAAATCGCGTGGAGCATGTCGGCGCTGGCCAACACCCTGCCCGGCGGCCAGGGGATGGCCGATTTCAACGCTGTTTTCGATCGGACATGCCATGACGAACAGACTTGCAGTTTTCGCAGGAGCGATAGCCCTCGCGGCTTTTGCCCTCACCAGCGCCAGCCGGGCGGACACCATCAGTTATGCCGACGCGGTGAGCACACTCGCCAACGACTGCGGTTCGGATATCAAGAAATACTGCAAAGGCCTCAACCTCGGCGGCGGCCGCATTCAGGCCTGCCTCGAGCAGCACGCGGGGAAAGTCTCGCCGACCTGCACCATGACACTGGCGAACGTGATCGCGTCAATCAAGCAACGCGAGGCGGCGCAGTCGTCCTTCGCGACGGTCTGCAAACACGACATCGCTCAGTACTGCAAAAGCGTCAAAGGTGAGGGCAATGTCCTTTCCTGCCTGAACAAGGCGACGCGCGTGAACGAGGGGCAGTGCGGTCAGGCCATCATCGACGCCGGATGGCGTTGATCCGTGTTGGGAACAGGAGACAAGGCAATGAAAAACATTGGATTTAGCGCTTTGCTGACGATCGGCCTCACACTGTCCTCTGGTCAGGCGTTGGCACAGGAGCTCAACGACACGCAACTCGTGCGCACGCTCGGACGGATAGAAAGCGCGGCGCCCGCGATCGACATCGCGCTTCTGGTGGAAGAGGCATCGGCAAATGCGGGCAAAGGTGTCGCCAACCTCCCGAACTGGCAGAAACTCTCCAAGCTGTCGCAACTGATCGTCGAGATCGAATTCGAGAACGATTCCGTCGCCATCGAACCAAAGTCCTACCGCACGGTCGGCCTGATTGCCGACGCGCTGCATCATCCCAACCTGCGGCGCTATAAGTTTCTCGTCGTCGGCCACACGAACGCGACGGGCGACGCCAACCACAATCTCGAACTCAGCGCGCAACGCGCCAATGCCATAACCGAGGCCCTTTCGACCACGTTTGCGATCAAACCAGACCGTTTGTATTCGATTGGTGTGGGCGAGGAGTGGCCGCTCGATCCAGCCAACCCGAAAGCGGCGGAAAACCGACGGGTTCAACTGATCAATCTCGGGCTCGTCAAATAGCAGGCCCGATTGGTTTTTCATCTTGAAGTCAGGGTGGCGCGTTCCCTGCCAGCTTCATCAGAACCAGCATCACCGCGCCATCGTGTGGCGTTGTGGTGGGGGGGTATTACCAAGCTTATGGCGGCCGTTATGTCGGCGGCAACATCGACTGGGCCAGCCGCATTTCATCACAAATTGGATTCTTTTGGAGGAATAGTCATGAATATTACACGACGTGAGTTGACGGTGGCCGGTCTCGGCCTGATGGCAGCGGGCTCAATCGGCTCGCCGGCGACCGCCGCTGATGGGCTGATCGCGGACTTGCCCGAGGGTCTCGACGAATTCGCATTGGCGGTCGAGGCCTACATTTATGCCTATCCTCTCGTGACAATGGAGATCACCAGACGCGTGATCACCAACGTCGTCGAGCCGGAAGGAACCCGGGGCCCGATGGGGCATGTCATCAAGCTGCGCCAATACCCGGACGCCAAATTCCGGGACGTGACGGCGCCCAACGCCGATACGCTCTACACGACCGCATTCTTTGATGTGGGTGACGAGCCATGGGTGGTGAGCCTGCCCGATCTGAAAGATCGCTATGCGCTGTTTCCGATGCTGGATGGCTGGACGACAGTGTTCGACGTTCCCGGAAAGCGGACCACCGGCACGGGGGCGCAGACATTCGTGGTTACCGGCCCCGGCTGGGAAGGCACGCTGCCGGAGGGGGTAAAGCAATACAAGTCTTCGACGAGCATCGTCTGGCTGCTCGGGCGCATCTACTGCACCGGTACCCCGGAGGATTACGCCGAAGTCCATAAGCTGCAGGATGAGGTGAAGCTCTATCCCCTGAGCGCATGGGGCAAGGACTGGACGGCACCCAAGGGTAAGGTCGATCCGGCAATCGACATGAAGACTGCCGTTCGCGAGCAAGTCAACAAGATGGACGCGGTCGAATACTTCACCCTGTTCGCCGAGCTCCTGAAAAGTAATCCGCCGACCGATGCGGATGCGCCGATGGTCGCCAAGCTGGCCGAGCTGGGCATTGTTCCTGGCCAGGACTTCGACAAGAGCAAGTTTGATCCCGCTTTTGCCAAGCGCGTCCCGCAGGTCGGCTTTGCCCGCATCATGATGCATTTCAAATTCAGCGACGGCGACATTCAGGACATCGATGGCTGGGGCTTCACGACAAAGGCCGGTATCTATGGCACCAATTATATCCAGCGTGCCTTGATCACCGCGATCGGCCTCGGGGCAAACCGGCCACAGGATGCGATCTACCCAACGTCGATGAAGTCCGACAGCGGGGTGATCAAGCGGGCGTATAACGGCTCCGAAAAATACGTACTGACGTTCAAGAAAGACCTCACTCCGCCGGTTGCCGGTTTCTGGTCATTGACCATGTATGATGCGGGGTACTTCTTTGTCGACAATCCGCTGAACCGCTACTCGATCAGCGCACGGCAACCGCTCAAGGCCAATCCGGATGGCTCGATCGACCTGTTCATCCAGCACGAGTCGCCGGGAGCGGACAAGGAATCAAACTGGCTGCCGGCGCCCGAAGGAAAATTTATCCTCATGATGCGCCTTTACTGGCCCAACGAGGGCAATCCCTCCATCATTGACGGGTCCTGGACGATACCGTCGGTGAGAAAGGTCAGCTGATACTACACACTGAGCTTTTGATCCAGCCGGATGAAAGATTGCGATCCGCGAACAAGGCGACCCAGCCCCGCCTTGTCCGCGGTCCTTCTGCTCACGCCCGCTCCAGTTGCGAAGCAGTATGACTTCCTTCGCTCTCAACCAAATCTGTCACCACCGCAGAGAGCAACGAATCCCGCAGATGGGTATCCGAAATCACCCGTGACAAAATGATCGCCCCAACCATTTCCGAAAGGATGGCGGCGGGATGTCTGTGACGGCTGTTCGCCGGGCTGGCGGACGAAAGTTTTGCGATCTGCTCAACGTAATATTGGATAGCGGACGTGAAGGCGGCGCGGAGAACGGGGTCGTTGCGCCGTGCAGCGTCTGCGGCCAGTGCTGGCAGAATGCATCCCGAGCCGGTGCCGTCGCGATGTGCCGATGAGACATAGAGCTCGATCAACGCGCGAAATGGATCTTGTGGCGTTTGGGCTAGCGCATCCTCCAGCACCGCCTGCGTGTCCGCGATCGCACGTTCGCTGGCCTTGATCACCAGATCATCCTTCGAAGCGAAGTTTCGATAAAAGCCGCCATGGGTCAGTCCGGCGTTTTTCATGATGTCGGCGAGGCCGATCCCGTCGTAACCGCACTCGCGCAGCAGACGCGCCGCCGTCTCTATGACCTGCTGGCGGTTCTCCTCCATCTTGTCTCGCGTCACCTTCATGTCTGCTCACTCCATCTTTGGCAGGAACGACCTGCGATGTAACTTCTGGCCATTAAGACGGTAGCGCGTCCTCGGACCAGCGAAAAATCCGCTTGACATTTTTGATTGCGGGTATCATCTAACATTAATGATGATAAACGTCATCAATAATTTTGACGGGTGGGAACCGCATCGCCCTTCACGGGCCGCGCCATCCGCCGGCCCGCAGCGAAGAGGCAAAGGCAAAGCACGTATCGGAAGCGCATCCGGCCGACCGGGCCCCCAGACGTGAGACCGCCGTCCGGCCCATATATTGGAGAAAACCATGACCAGTTCTGTCCGCTATCTCGGATCGGGTGCGCGCTACCTAGATGCGCCGAATTTCTCGATCAGCGTTGGGGGGACTACTTTTGCCTATCGCGACCTCGGCCCCCGGACCGGCGTTCCGCTCATCCTTCTCAACCACTGGGGCGCGGTTCTGGACAATTTCGACCCGCGGATTGTCGATGGCCTCGCCAGCAAGCATCGTGTGATCGCCACCAACTATCGCGGTATCGGTGCGTCAGGTGGAAAAGCGCCTGTCACCATCGACGAAATGGCGCGGGATGCGATCGCCCTGATCCGCGCACTAGGCTTCGAAAAGGTCGATCTGCTCGGCTTTTCGCTGGGGGGATTTGTGGCGCAGGATATCGCGCTGAAAGCACCGGACCTGGTGCGCAAACTCATTTTGACCGGCACAGGCCCAGCGGGCGGCAAAGGTATCGACAAGGTGGGGCAGGTGTCCTGGCCTTTGATGATCAAGGGTTTGCTGACGCTGCGAGACCCAAAATTCTACCTGTTTTTCACGTCAACGGCCAATGGTCGCCGAGCCGCGAAGGCCTTTCTGGAAAGGCTGAAGGAGCGCAAGGCAGATCGCGACAAAGGACCCACGCCCGGTGCCTTCCTGCGGCAGCTCAAGGCGATCAAGGCCTGGGGACAGCAGGCGCCTCAAGATCTCGGCAGCATCCGAATTCCTGTCCTGATCGCGAATGGCGACAATGACATCATGGTGCCGACCGCGCACAGCGCCGATATGGCCCGCCGCATCCCGGGCTCGCAACTGGTGCTCTACGACGATGCTGGGCATGGCGGGATTTTCCAGAATTACGCCGACTTCGTGCCGAAGGCCCTGTCCTTCCTCGATGCCTGAGGCCGCCACAGAAATACAAATTGGAGAAAACGCCGTGAAGGCATTCGTTGTCGATAAATACAAGAAGAAGGGCGCTTTGCGTTTGGCCGATATGCCAGAGCCGGCGTTGCGGGACGGGGATGTCCTGGTCGAGATTCACGCTACCGCCGTGAACCTGCTGGATTCCAAGGTCAGGGACGGGGAATTCAAGCTTATTCTGCCGTATCGCCCACCGTTTGTCCTGGGTCACGATGTTGCAGGGACCGTCATTCGGGTCGGTCCGAAAGTTAGGTGGTTCAAGGTAGGCGACGAAGTCTATGCGCGGCCGCGCGATCATCGAGTGGGAACATTCGCTGAGTTCATTGCCATCAATGAAGCGGACGTGGCGCTGAAGCCCAAGAACCTCAGCATGGAAGAGGCCGCCTCCATCCCGTTGGTGGGGCTGACTGCTTGGCAGGCGCTGGTGGAAGTGGCCCGTCTGAAACCCGGCCAGAAAGTCTTCATTCAGGCCGGATCCGGCGGTGTCGGGACCTTTGCGATCCAGCTTGCGAAACACCTCGGCGCGACGGTTGCGACGACGACGAGCGCAAGAAATGCCGAGCTGGTAAAAAGCCTCGGCGCTGATGTGGTTATCGACTACAAAACGCAGGATTTCGAGAAGATCCTTTCCGGCTATGATCTCGTCATCAACAGCCAGGACAACAAGACGCTCGAAAAGTCTCTTGGCGTGCTGAAGCCAGGCGGCCTGGTCATCTCGATTTCGGGTCCGCCCGACCCCGAATTCGCCAAGGAGCTTGGGTTGAACCTGTTCCTGAGACTGGTGATGAGCCTGCTGAGCCGTGGTGTGCGGAAAAAAGCAAAAAGCCTCGGCATTCGCTATTCATTCCTGTTCATGAAAGCGCAGGGTCAACAGTTGAGCGAGATCGCTTCCCTGATTGAAGCGGGCGTGATCCGCCCGGTCGTCGATAAGGTTTTCCCCTTTGAAAAGACTGGCGATGCCTTGGCCTACGTCGAGACGGGACGCGCAAAAGGCAAGGTCGTCATCACGGTGAAACGATAGCTCCGGCTCTCACCTTCGGCGCTGCCGCCGAGCCCTGCCGCGTCGAGTTGGGCGAATGCAAGTCTTTGTGCAATTGGTCCCACGACCCATTCCAGCCAAACCAGCCGATGCCCTCGGTCTATGCTCAAAGATCGCATGAAGTATTCGAATGGAGCGTCGCGCTGTTTAGGAGTGTCCTAAGCCGGGAAAAAGAAAACTGTTGTTTTCTGACGCCGCGTTCGACCTAAGACTAAGAGGCACGAGATTACGAAAGGGCTGCAAAGCGACCTGTACCCGGACTTGCCTGGCCGAACACGATGCGCCGTCATCGAATGCCAGGATGGTGGCGTGGGGCGATCGCCGCCGCCCCACTGCTTCGCCTGCCACCAAGGCTTCAAAAATAGGAAAACCGCATGATGAAGTTGTATAGGCCGGTTAACGAGGAGTGCGGGCTCGCCGACTGGGGGAAGCCGGAGGACATTGGTGCGGTGACGATCGAGGGCGACGTTCGCGTCGCAGGCCGTTTCGATCTGGGTTCGCCCCAGAGTGAGGTTTTCGGCGGTGTCTTTGTCGCAACGCGCGGGCAATATCGCGCCGTCTATGCGTTCCACGAACATGCGACGCTGCTGTCGGGACGGCTGGAGCTGACCGACGAGACAACCGGCCACACGATCTCCTACGGCCCCGGTGACAGCTGGATCATCGCCAAGGGCACGCCTGTCCTGTGGACGATCGTGACCGACCGGATCAGCAAGAGCTACGTCGCCGCGACGCGCGACATTTAACTGGAAAGCCTGGAAATCGTGGAACCCTGCAGAACCGAGCGCGACTTTCTCGGCGAGATCGTGCTGCCCGCCGCAAGCCTTTACGGCATCCAGACCGCGCGCGCCGTTGCCAATTTTTCGATCACGGATGTGCCGCTCAGCCACTTCCCGGAACTCGTGGTGGCTCTCGCGCAGGTGAAGAAGGCCTGCGCCCTTGCCAATGCGGAATGTGGTGCCCTCGACGCGGATGTCTCCGCGGCCATTGTCGCCGCCTGCGACGAGATCATCGCCGGACAGCACCATCAGTCTTTCGTCGTTGACATGATCCAGGGCGGAGCAGGGACGTCGACGAACATGAACGCCAACGAGGTGATCGCCAACGTCGCCCTAAAGAACTCCGGCTATGCGCCGGGCGACTACCAGCACGTGCATCCGAACGACCACGTCAATCGCTCGCAGTCGACCAACGATGTCTATCCGACGGCGATGCGCCTTGCCGTCCTCAGCCAATGTGGCGCGCTCACGCGGGCTCAGGAACGCCTGCATGTCGCCTTTTTGGACAAGGCGCGCGAGTTCGCCACCATCGCCAAAGTCGGGCGTACCCAACTGCAGGACGCGGTGCCGATGACGCTCGGCATGGAATTTGCCGCGTTCGCGGTGACCGTGGAAGAGGATATCGAGCGGATTTACCAGCTCAGTGAGCTGTTGAGAGAGCTGAACCTGGGCGGCACTGCAATCGGAACGGGCATCAACACGCCGGCGGGCTATGGGCCGGTCGCCGTCACTCATCTTTCGCAGATCAGTGGCGAGCGGCTGGTACTTGCCAAGGATTTGATCGAGGCCACCTCGGACCTCGGCGCATTCGTGACGTTCTCGGGCGTGCTGAAGCGCATTGCGGTGAAGCTTTCGAAGATTGCCAACGACCTGCGGCTGCTGAGCAGCGGGCCGCGTGCCGGGTTCGGGGAAATCAAGCTGCCGGCCGTGCAGCCCGGATCTTCGATCATGCCTGGAAAGGTCAATCCGGTCATTCCTGAGGTCGTCAATCAGGTCGCCTATCAGGTGATCGGCAATGATCTGACGGTGACGTTCGCCGCCGAAGCAGGGCAGCTCCAACTCAACGCCATGGAACCTGTGATGCTGTTCAATGTGCTGCAGTCGATCCGCATCCTGGCCAGAGCGATCACCGTGCTGTCGGAGCGTTGCGTCGAAGGGATCGAGGCGGATGTCGAGCGTTGCGACGAGCTGGTGAGCAACAGCCTGATGCTGGCCACTGCCCTGGTGCCGCGCATCGGCTACGAGAGTGCCGCGAGGGTCGCAGCGATAGCCGGGAAAAGTGGCCGCACGATAGCGCAAACGGTCTCCGATCTTGGGCTGATGACACAGGAAGATTTCGACGAGTTGAAGCGGAGCTGCCTCGATGTCTTCACCGCCGTCGCACGCCAATGACAGTCGCGCGGCCACCTAGAGCAAAAGCCCGAAGCGGCTTTCGGTCCGGAAATACGTGAAAACAAGAAGATGGAGCGGGTTCGCGGTTCGATTTATGGGCCGCCAGCCTGTGAGAGCTGAGCAACATCAAGGAGTTGCATAGATTGAAAATACTTGTGACGGTCAAGCGGGTGGTTGACTACAACGTCAAGATCCGGGTGAAGGCGGACGGCTCGGGTGTCGAGCTGGCCAATGTGAAGATGTCGATGAACCCGTTCGACGAG
>NZ_MBST01000035.1:0-42982 GCF_001695865.1 Ensifer sp. LC384 | reverse complement strand
AGGTTGTCCATGCGTTCGCCAATACCGGCATTGAACCGGTCACGGATGAGCTTGGCAGGCACGCCGCCGACGATCGTATAGGGGGCGACGTCCTTGGAGACGACAGCGCCCGCGCCGATGACGGCCCCATTGCCAACATTGACCCCGGGCAGCAGCGTTGCGCCGTGGCCGATCCAGACGTCGTGGCCGATGGTGACCCGGTTGGACCGGCGCCAGGCGAAGAGATCGTGATCGAGTTCGGAATCGTCCCAATAGTTCGGGGCGCGGTAGGTGAAGTGATGCAGGGTCGCGCGCCAGGTCGGATGGTTGGTGGCGTTGATGCGCACGGCGGCGGCGATGTTGACGAATTTGCCGACCGTCGCGCACCAGATCGAGCCGTCCTGCATGATGTAGGAGTAGTCGCCGAACTCGACCTCTTCCAGGCGCGAACGCTCCTGGACTTCGGTGTAACGGCCAAGCGTCGAGTTGTTGACGCTCGCGGTCGGGTGGATGAAGGGCTCGAGCCCGAGTTTCTGGCTCATGCGGCAGCCTTTCGCGGCGAGAAAGCCGATACGTCGAGGATGCGGTCGGCAACCGCGTCGCGGACTTCCTCATCGTGGAAGATGCCGATCAGTGCCGTTCCCTTCGCTTTCTTCTCGGCGATCATTTCGACGACGACGGCACGGTTTTTCGCGTCGAGAGATGCTGTCGGCTCGTCGAGAAGCAGGATCTTGTGGTCGGTGATGAAGCCGCGGGCGATGTTGACGCGCTGCTGCTCGCCACCGGAGAAGGTTGCTGGTGGCAACGACCACAATTCCTTGGGCAGGTTGAGCTTCGACAGCAGCTCGGCGGCCCGTGCGCGGGCATCTTCCATGGCGACCCCACGCGCCTGCAGCGGCTCGGCGACGATATCGAGTGCGGAGACACGCGGCACGACGCGCAGGAACTGGCTGACATATCCGAGCGTTGCGCGCCGGACTTCAAGCACTGTGCGCGGTTCGGCGGTGGCAAGGTTCACCAGCTTGCCGTCGTGCTCCATCAGGATCTGGCCTTCGTCGACGCCGTAATTGCCGTAGAGCATTTTCAGGATCGAGCTTTTGCCGACGCCGGAGGGGCCGCCGAGCACGACGCATTCGCCTGATTTGACCGAGAAGGAGACGTTGGCGACAACAGGCAGGCGGACGCCGTCACGCAGGTGCATGGTGAAGCTTTTTGCGACTTCGGAAACAACAAGGGGCGTGGCCATGATTCTTACTTTCCTTTGCGCATGATCTTGACCGAAAACCGATTTTCACTTTTCGGGATCATGCGTCATACCTGCAGGATGGAGGAGACGAGGAGTTGGGTATAGGGCTCGCGCGGATCGTCGAGGACGCGGTCCGTCAGGCCCTGCTCGATGACGGCGCCGTCCTTCATCACCATCATGCGATGCGACAGCAGCCGTGCGACGGCGAGATCGTGGGTGACGATGATGGCCGCAAGGCCAAGATCATGCACAAGGCCGCGCACCAGATCGAGCAGGCGCGCCTGGACCGAAACGTCCAAGCCACCGGTCGGCTCGTCCATGAAGACGAGGCGAGGGGAGGTGACGAGGTTGCGGGCTATCTGCAGGCGCTGGCGCATGCCGCCGGAAAAAGCGCGGGGCTGGTCGTCGATGCGGTCGATGCCGATCTCGACCCGCTCGAGCCAGTCGCTGGCGGCGGCACGGATGTGACCGTAGTGCCGGTCGCCGACGGCCATCAGCCGCTCGCCGACATTGGCGCCGGCCGAGACCGTCATCCTAAGGCCGTCGGCCGGGTTCTGGTGGACGAAGCCCCAGTCGGTGCGCATCAGGAAGCGCCGCTCTGCCTCGCCCATGCGCGCGAGGTCTCGGTACTGGCCGTCGCGCATATGGTATTCGACGATGCCCGACGTCGGCATCAGCCGGGTTGAAAGGCAGGACAGAAGCGTCGTCTTGCCCGAGCCGGATTCCCCGACGATCGCCAGCACTTCGCCTGGGAAGAGGTCGAAGGAGACATTCCGGCATCCGGTGCGGCTGCCGTAGAATTTCGAGACATCATTGACTTTAAGAAGCGGTACGGCACTCATTCTGCAGCCTCCTGGCGGGCAAGCATGTGTCCAGCATGGCCGCAGTCGCGGCGGTCTTCGCAATGGTCGGTGTCCGAGCAGACGAACATGCGTCCGCCCCTGTCGTCGAGCACCACTTCGTCAAGGTAGACGTTCTCGGCGCCGCAGAGCGCGCAGGGCTTGTCGAACTTCTGCACCTCGAAGGGATGATCGTCGAAATCGAGGCTGACGACCTCGGTATAGGGCGGAACCGCATAGATGCGCTTCTCGCGGCCGGCGCCGAAAAGCTGAAGCGCTTCCGACATATGCATCTTAGGATTGTCGAACTTCGGCGTCGGTGAGGGATCCATGACATAGCGTCCCTCGACCTTCACCGGATAGGCATAGGTGGTGGCGATGTGGCCGTTGCGGGCAATGTCCTCATAGAGCTTCACATGCATCAGCCCGTATTCTTCGAGCGCGTGCATCTTGCGGGTCTCAGTCTCGCGCGGCTCCAGGAAGCGCAAGGGTTCCGGGATCGGCACCTGATAGACGAGCGTCTGGCCCTCGCGCAGGCCTTCCTCGGGGATGCGGTGGCGCGTCTGGATGATGGTCGCCTCCTTGGTCTTCGTCGTCACGGCGACATCGGCGACCTTCTGGAAGAAGGCGCGGATCGACACGGCGTTGGTGGTGTCGTCGGCACCCTGGTCGATGACCTTCAGCACGTCCTTCGGGCCGAGGATCGAGGCGGTGACCTGCACGCCGCCGGTGCCCCAGCCATAGGGCATCGGCATTTCGCGCGAGGCGAAGGGAACCTGGTAGCCGGGAATGGCGATCGCCTTCAGGATGGCGCGACGGATCATCCGCTTGGTCTGCTCATCCAGATAGGCAAAGTTGTAGGTGGCGAGGTCGGTCATTCGGCGGCCTCCTTCATGCCGTCCTGGCTGCCGGCGCGGGCAGCGTCGTAGTCGCGGCGCATGCGCCGAACGAGGTCGAGTTCAGCCTGGAAATCGACATAATGCGGTAGCTTCAGGTGCTCGACGAAGCCGGTCGCCTGCACGTTGTCCGCATGCGAGATCACGAATTCCTGATCCTGTGCCGGGGCGACGATATCTTCGCTGAATTCGTCGGTGCGCAGCGCCCGGTCGACGAGCGACATCGACATGGCCTTGCGCTCGCTCTGGCCGAAGACGAGGCCGTAGCCGCGGGTGAACTGCGGCGGCTGTTTCGCCGAGCCCATGAACTGGTTGACCATCTGGCATTCGGTCACACGGATGACGCCGAGCGAGACGGCAAAGCCGAGTTCGGGCAGGTCCAACTCAACTTCGACCTCACCGATGCGGACTTCGCCGACAAAGGGATGCGTCCGGCCATAGCCGCGCTGGGTCGAATAGGCGAGCGCCAGCAGGAAACCCTCGTCGCCGCGTGCCAGGGCCTGCAGTCGCAGGTCGCGGGCCATCGGAAACTCCATCGGTTCCCGGGTAAGGTCGCCCATGACGTGGCCCTCAGGCATGCGGCCGTCGCCTTCGATCAGGCCTTCGCCGTCGAGAATGTCCGAGATGCGCATCACATGCTCGCCCGGCTCCTTGACGGCTGGCTGTTCGACCGCCGCGTCATCGATCAGTGAGGGATCGAGCAGACGATGGGTGTAGTCGAAGGTCGGCCCGAGCAATTGTCCGCCGGGCAGGTCCTTGTAGGTGGCCGAGACGCGGCGCTCGACCTTCATCGTCGCGGTGTCGACAGGCTCGGAGTAGCCGAAACGCGGCAACGTCGTGCGGTAGGCGCGCAGGATAAAAATCGCTTCGATCATGTCGCCGCGTGCCTGGCGCACGGCAAGTGCTGCGAGCTCGCGGTCGTAGAGCGAGGCCTCAGCCATGACGCGGTCGACGGCAAGGCCGAGCTGTTCGACGACCTGTTGTATGGTGATCGATGGCAGAGTGCGGTCGCCGCGGCGGCGATCGGCAAGGAGGCGGTGGGCGTTTGCAATGGCGGCTTCGCCGCCCTTCACTGCAACATACATGGGTTATGCCTCCTATCGGACAAGTCTTGATGTGCGCGGCAAGCAGAGGACGCTGTCGCCTGCTGTCAGCACGAGATCGATGCCGCGCGGGAAGATCGCCCGATTGGCGCTCCAGAAGTCGAGGAAGACTTCAGGCAGTCCACGCACTGCGATGGTGATGTCATCCTTGATGCCCGGTCCGCGAGCGACCAGCGGCTTGCCGCCGGTCAGTGCTTCGATCTCGATGACGAGCGTCGTCGAGCGATCCGGATATTCCTGCGTGCCGAGCGAAAACTGGTCGAAGCCGGGGACCGGCGCGCCTTTTTCGACAAAGGCAAAGCGGGCGTCCGTCTTGGTGTTGGTCACGGTCGCGCCGGTGTGGAAGGCGATCCACTGCGGTACGGCGGATTTGGCAAGGGCCGGCGTCAGCCAGACGGCCGTATCGTGATCGCACAGCGTCAGGGCCACGGCCCCGGCAGCCGCGCCCAATGGTGCCGGCGGCATGCTCGACGCCTCCAGGCGGACGATCTGTCCCGGGCGGGCAAACCCGTCCATCAGGCTCTTGAAGACGGACTGGGCGGAAAAGACCGGGTCGGCGAAGGCGCCGGCGTAGATTTGCGATTGGCTGGCCATCAGTCGTCTCCGCGAACCATGGTGAAAAAGTCGACGCGGGTCGCTGCGGTTTCCTCTGCCGTGCGGCGATCTTCCGCCTCAATGCGAGAAGCAATCGCCCGGTGAAGAGCCTGAACGGCGGCGCGGTCGGCTTCACGCTGGAAGAGCGCATCGAAAATGGCGGCAAGGCGCGCACGCTGCTTGTCGGTGCCAAGCAACTGACCATGGCCGATTTCGCCGGTCGAAAGCCGGATCGTTGCGCGCGAAACGGTCGCTTCGCCGAGATTGAAGGCATCGCCGCCGCCGCCGATGCGGCCGCGAACCATGACGAGGCCCGTTTCCGGTCCGCGAACGGGCGAGATATCGGGCTTGTTGGCAAGCGCCTCCCAGGCTGCGTTGAGTTCGTCCGAAGACGCACGGGCCAGCAGCCGCATGCCTTCCTTGCGCGCCAGGTCCGGCGGACTTTCCTGTTTCAGCTTCGCATCCATCACTTTCACCTCAAATGTCTATTGATCTAGACAAGTGCACATCTTATACTTTTCCTTAGCGTCCGCAAATGACAGGCTTGTGACATGGCAATGCGAAAAGTGGTTGAACGGCAGACAGGCGTCGCGCTCTGGCGACAGATCGCTGACCGGATCCGGCTGGCGATCAGCAATGGCGATTACGACGCCGCCGGCATGGTACCGCCCGAAACGGTCCTTGCGGGCGAGTTCGGCGTCAACCGGCATACGGTCAGAAGTGCGCTGGCAGCCCTTGCCGAGGAGGGGCTGGTTCGCGCCGTGCAGGGCCGCGGCACGATGATCGAGCGCAAGGAAAGGGTGAGCTACCCGATCTCGAAGCGCACGCGCTTCTCACAGGGGCTTGGCCGCCAGGTGAAGGAGATCGGCACCCAGCTTATCGGCCATGCCGAGTTGCCGGCGAGCGGCGAGATCGCCGCGGCTCTCGGCATTTCGCCCGGAGCGCGCCTGGTGGAGCTTCGCACCGTCAGCAGCGGCGACGGGCGACCGCTGTCGGTTTCCGCCAGCTATTTTCCCGCCGATCGGTTTCCCCGGATGGCGGAAGAATATGCGCGGCTCGGCTCGGTGACCAAAGCATTCGCCACCCACGGGCTGGACGATTATGTCCGTGTGACGACCGAGTTGGTGGCGCGGCATGCCGATGCCGACGAACTCGCCTTGCTGAAGCTCTCACCCGGCGCGATCGTCATGGAGGCGCAGTCGGTCAACGCCGATCTCGAGGGCCGACCGGTCGAATTTTCCCGTACGCGCTTTGCCGCGGACCGAATGAAGCTGAAGATCGAGACATAAGATAGCGCGACAGGCCGGGGGTAAGCCCAGGACGACGGTCGATGCAATTCCCCAGTGGACGTTTCACTTCTCCTTTCGAGGAAATAAGGCAATATGCCGCATTTCCGACGCGATTTTGCCGCATCACCAAAGCCTGCATCAGGATCCACGCATTGGGAATTCTCCGGGGAGAATGGAAATGGCGACGTGGCGACCCGATCCTTCCTTTTATCCATCACCACGCATGGCGGCCAAGGCTCCAAAGGAAACCGTCGCCTATGTCGCAGCGTTCGATCCCGAGCGAGCGAGGCCGGATGCAATCGCCGTTGTCGATGTCGACCCGACGTCGCCGAGCTATTCGCAAATCGTCGGACAGGTGGACATGCCGAATGTTGGCGACGAACTCCATCATTTCGGCTGGAATGCCTGCTCCTCCTGTCTTTGCCCTAATGCGCCGCACCCGCATGTCGAGCGTCGCTATCTGGTCGTGCCGGGCTTGAGGTCCTCGCGGCTCCACATCCTCGACACCAAGCCCGACCCGCGCAATCCGCAGATCATCCGTGTGATCGAACCTTCGGAAATTGCCGAAAGGGCGAACTATTCGCGATTGCACACCGTCCATTGCGGGCCCGAGGGCATCTACGTCAACGCGCTCGCGGACCGCAACGGCAATGCGCCCGGCGGCATCTTCCTCTTGGATCACCAGAGTTTCGACGTGCTCGGCCAATGGGAAATGGATCGTGGGCCGCAAAAGCTCGCCTATGATTTCTGGTGGCATCTCGGCCACGACACGATGATCACCAGCGAATGGGGGACGCCGGATACCTTCGAGGACGGGCTGGTTCCGGAGGTGCTGCTCGGCTCGAAATACGGCCGCAGACTGCATTTCTGGGATATGAACAAGCGCAAGCACCTGCAGGAGATCGACTTCGGCGAAGAGCACCAGCTCGTCTTCGAACTGCGCCCGGCCCACGATCCGACCAAGGCCTATGGCTTCGTCGGCTGTGTCATCAGCCTAAAGGACCTCTCCGCGTCGATCTGGACCTGGTATCGCGACAAAGACCAATGGGCGGTCAAGAAGGTGATCGAGATCCCGGCGGAGCCCGCCGATCCGGACCTCCTGCCGCCCGTGCTCAAGGGCTTCAGCGCGGTCGCGCCGCTCGTCACCGACATCGACCTGTCGATGGACGATCGGTTCCTCTACGTTTCCTGCTGGGGCACAGGTGACATGATCCAGTATGACGTTTCCGACCCCCTCGCGCCGAAGGAAACGGGCCGGGTACGGATCGGTGGGATCGTTTCGCGCGCGACCCATCCGAAGGCTGCAAACGGCGCGTTGAACGGCGGGCCGCAGATGGTGGAGATCAGCCGGGACGGCAAGCGGGTCTATTTCACCAATTCGCTCTACGGGGCGATCGACCCGCAATTCTATCCCGACGGCATCGACGGGTGGATGGTCAAGCTGGATGTCAATGACGGCGGCGGAATCGCGTTCGACGAGAATTTCTTCGTCGAGTGGCCAAAAGGTCATCGCCCGCATCAGGTTCGCCTCGAAGGCGGGGACTGTTCGTCCGATTCCTACTGTTATCCGTAAGGAGGGTGCGGCCGTGCGGCCCTACCAGGGCGAATGACGACCTTCTGGCCATGGCTTTCGCTTGCGGGGCTTGGCGCCTTTCACGGCTTCAATCCGGCGATGGGCTGGCTCTTCGCCGTGGCGTTGGGGCTTCACCGCCAGAGCCGGCGGATCGTCTGGCTGTCGCTTGTGCCCATTGCGATTGGCCACGCCATTTCCATCGCGACCGTGTTGGCGGTCGTTGTCGCATTCGGCGCGGCCATGGATTTGCACAGCTTCAGGCTTGCCGCCGCCTTGCTCCTTCTCGGCCTCGCTGCTTACGGTGCCCTTTACGGACACAGCCACCGCGTCAGAGTCGGAATGCGAACCGGCATGGCCGGCCTTACGCTCTGGTCCTTCCTGATGGCAACGAGCCACGGGGCGGGTTTGATGCTGGTGCCCGCGGTCCTCAGCCTCTGCCTTGCGGATCACTCCGGCGACCTCGCGATCGCGAGTTCGCTGCCGGTCTCGCTCGCCGCCGTTGCGGTTCATAGCGGGGCAATGCTAGCGGTCACCGCGGCGGTGGCGCTCGCCGTCTTCGAGTGGCTTGGCCTTGCGGCCCTGCGCTCGGCGTGGATCAACTTCGATCGCCTCTGGACACTGGCGCTCGGCGCGACCGGTATCGTCCTTCTTGTTCAATGAACGTAAATCACCGGTCTAGGCGGTCCCTGTCAATTCCTCTTGCCTCTGGGCCTTCACGTAATCGATATAACCGCGAACATCTGCGGCGGGTTCGGAGTAGGCGTTGCCGAGCGATTTCTCGATCGCCGCCATATAGGTCGCCGCCCAGGCCGGCAGGGGATAATCGATCACCGCGAGGAATTCGAGCGTCGCGGCAAGCCTTATGTCGGCAATCGACGGTTTGGTGCCGCCGATGAAGGCTTTCTCGCCCATATAGAACTTGTGGAAGACTTCGAGCGGCTCGGCCAGCGCCTCCGCAGCTTCCTTGCGCGCGTGCTCCTTGGTGTCAGCGTCGGCGTCGCTATAGCCGACTTCGCCCGGATATTGTGGGAACTTGAGCACCGGATAGGTGCCGCGTGCGACATAGGGGTAGAAGGTGCCGATCAGGTAGAACATGGCGCTGTCGATCATCGCACGCGTCTCGGGATCCTTCGGATAGAAGTCGTCGAGCCCGTGTTTGTTGCAGAGATACTGCATGATCGCGCAGCTCTCCCACAGCGCACCCTTGGGCAAATCTGCCGTTTCGATCATCGGCGTCAGGTGCGAAGGTGCCCTCGCCAGATACTCGGCCGAGCGCGTCTGGCCATAGACGTCATGCTCGCTGAAATTGAGGCCTGCGGCGCGAACGAACACACGCGCGGTCAGGTTGTTGACGCTGGGCTTGATGACATTGAGTTTGATTGCAGACATGAGTGATCCTCCCTTTCTGTGCCCGCGCTCAGTACGGATCCCTGGGCGCGCGATCGGTTGACAATGAAGGCCGGCTCCGCGCGATCAGGGCCTCGATCGCATCGGCGAGATGCACTTCGGCAATGGCGTAGTCGCCGCGGGCGACGCGGATCCGGTGTGCGTCCATCAGCACCTCGGCATGTGTGTGGCCGGCCGGCGGCTCGAAGCGATAGGACGCAAGCTCGATCAGCAGGCCAAGCGGGTCTTCGAAATAGATCGAATCCATGAAGCCGCGATCCTTGACGCCGCTGTTGTGGATCTCCCGCTCGTTGAGACGATCGACCGCCTGCTGGAACGTCGCGCGCGAGACGGCGAAGGCGATGTGATGCACGCAGCCGATATCCGTCGATGTCCGCTTCGGATCGGGCTTGCGGGCCTCGTCGGTGAAGACGGTGATCAGGCGGCCATCGCCCGGGTCGAAATAAAGATGGCTTTCCGCCGCCCTGTCGAGGTTCGGTTGCTCGAAGATGAAGGGCATGCCGAGCACGCCCTCCCAGAAGTCGATCGACGTCTGTCGGTCCGCGCCGACGAGCGTGATGTGATGGACCCCTTGCGATTGAAGTTTGCGCATTGCCGTCCTCCCGCAGATTGAACGCCGGCGGCCCTTGGACAACAGTGCGCTCCGCTCGGTTTCAGAAAGCAATATTACACCTGTTTCGACTTCGGCTCTTGCTTGTCGAACACGGGAATGGACTGGAAGGAGCGCTCTTGCGCGCTGCCCCTCCCGTCTTTTGACCAAGGCACCGGCGGAATCCCGGTCGCGATCAGGCTTCAAATGTTCCGCCGCTTGCCTTCGATCAGGTCGAGCACGGCGCGGGCGGCATCGAGCACGTTGGTGCCGGGACCAAAGACGGCGGAAACGCCGTTGTCCATCAGGTATTCGTAATCCTGCCGCGGGATAACACCGCCGCAGATGACGATGATATCTTCGCCACCGCGTTTTTTCAGCGCTTCGGCAAGCTGCGGCATCAGCGTCTTGTGGCCGGCCGCAAGCGACGACACACCGATCACGTTGACCTTGCTGGCAAGTGCCATGTCGGCCGCCTCTTCAGGGGTCTGGAACAGCGGCCCGGCCAGAACGTCGAAGCCGATATCGCCAAAGGCCGAGGCGATCACTTTGGCGCCGCGATCGTGGCCATCCTGGCCGAGTTTCGCCACCATGATTCTGGGCTTGCGGCCGAGTTTTTCCGAGACCTCATCGAGCCGTTCGGTCAGCAACGCAAGTTCAGGCTCGCCCTCATAGGCCTTGCCATAGACCTTGCTGACCACCTTGGGTGTGGCAGCGTGGTCACCGAAGGCCGCGCGCATGGCGTCCGATATCTCGCCGACGGTCGCGCGGGCGCGGGCTGCGTCGACCGCAGCCGCCAGCAGGTTACCTTCGCCGGTACGGGCGAACTCGGTGATTACGGCCAGCGCCTTTGCCACATCCTGCGAATTGCGCCGACGCTTGGTCTCCTCGATCCGGCGGATCTGGGCTGCGCGTACGGCGGTGTTATCGATCTCCAGGATGTCGATCGGTTCTTCGTTGTCGAGCCGGTACTTGTTGACGCCGACGATGACTTCTTCACCCTTGTCGACCGCCGCCTGCCGGCGGGTGGCCGCCTCTTCGATCAGCCGCTTCGGCAGCCCGGCATTGACCGCCTCGGTCATGCCGCCCATCGCCTCGACTTCCTCGATCAGAGCCCAGGCTTTCTCCGCCAGTTCGTTGGTGAGGCTCTCGACATAATAGGAGCCCGCCAGCGGATCGACGACCTTGGTCACGCCCGTCTCATGTTGCAGGATGAGTTGGGTGTTGCGGGCGATGCGCGCCGAAAACTCGGTCGGCAGCGCGATCGCCTCGTCGAAGGAGTTCGTGTGCAGCGACTGGGTGCCGCCAAGGGCTGCCGACATCGCCTCGAAGGCGGTGCGGATGATGTTGTTGTAGGGGTCCTGCTCCTGGAGCGAGACGCCTGATGTCTGGCAATGGGTGCGCAGCATCAGCGATGACGGCTTCTTCGGCTCGAACTCGGTCATGATCCGCGTCCACAAGAGCCGGGCTGCCCGAAGCTTGGCGGCTTCCATGAAGAAGTTCATGCCGATGGCGAAGAAGAAGGAAAGGCGGCCGGCGAACTCGTCGACGTTCAAGCCCTTGGCAAGTGCGGCGCGCACATATTCGCGGCCGTCGGCCAGCGTGAAGGCGAGCTCCTGCACCAGCGTCGCGCCCGCCTCCTGCATGTGATAGCCGGAGATGGAGATCGAGTTGAACTTCGGCATCTCCTTTGCCGTGTACTCGATGATATCGGCAACGATGCGCATCGAGGGTTCCGGCGGGTAGATATAGGTGTTGCGGACCATGAACTCCTTGAGGATGTCGTTCTGGATGGTCCCCGACAGCCTGTCGCGCGAAACGCCCTGTTCTTCGCCAGCGACGATGAAGGAGGCGAGGATCGGGATCACCGCGCCGTTCATCGTCATCGACACCGACATTTCTTCCAGCGGAATGCCGTCGAACAGGATCGTCATGTCCTCGACCGAATCGATCGCCACACCCGCCTTGCCGACGTCGCCCTCGACGCGCGGATGATCGCTGTCGTAACCGCGATGGGTGGCGAGGTCGAAGGCGACCGAAAGGCCCTTCTGGCCGGCCGCGAGGTTCTTGCGATAAAAGGCGTTCGAGGCC
Organism: Ensifer sp. LC384; assembly: GCF_001695865.1. NCBI lineage: Bacteria > Pseudomonadati > Pseudomonadota > Alphaproteobacteria > Hyphomicrobiales > Rhizobiaceae > Ensifer > Ensifer sp. LC384. The sequence goes on along the minus strand of NZ_MBST01000035.1, from coordinate 31,376 downwards.
TCGGCCGTCGAGAAGCCGGCATATTGCCGGATCGTCCAGGGCCGGCCGGCATACATCGTCGCGCGCGGGCCGCGCAGGAACGGTGCGAAACCCGGCAGGGATTCGAGATGACCGATGCCGGCGAGATCATCCGCGGTATAGAGCGGCTTTACGGCGATACCTTCCGGCGTCTGCCAGGTGAGGCTTTCAGGGCGCGCCTGGAGTTCGCGCTCGGCGAGGGTCTCCCAGTCTTTCACGGTCTTATCGCTCATCGGTAACTCCTTGGCCCAAAGGGCTTCTTCCGGACCTCATCCCTGTGACAGGCACGGGGATCCAGCCACGCGAAGTCCTTCGCGTGAAAGAATGGACTTCATGCGCCGCCAACGCGGCGCTGCTGGATTCCTGTGACGAGCACAGGAATGAGGGCGTGATTGCTCGGCAACCATCATTCGAATTCCATGATCAACTCGTCGACCGCGAGGCTCGCGCCGGCGGCAACGGCGACGCGCTTGACGGTGGCGCGCTTTTCGGCGCGCAGGATGTTTTCCATTTTCATCGCCTCGACGATCGCGAGCGACTGGCCGGCTTCCACCGTGTCGCCGGCCTTGACCGAGACCGAGGTGATGACGCCGGGCATCGGGCAGAGCAGCATCCTGGAGGTGTCCGGCGGCAGCTTCTTCGGCATCAGCTTGGCAAGCTCGGCGACGCGCGGGCTTCTGACCCGGGCGATGACGTCGATGCCGCGCCAGCGCAGTCGGATCGCGGTGCCGGTCAGTTCGACCTTCACGCTCATCGGCTGATTGTCGATGTTGAACGTGGCGAGCGTGCGGCCAGGTGTCCAGTCGCCGGCGATCGAGGCGGACGTGCCGTCTTCGAAGCGGACGTATGCGCCGTCGGCCGATGCACCCGATGTCAGCGGAAAGTCCATGTCGGCCAGAGTGACGACCCAATCGTTGCCGACGATCCGGCGATGATTGCCGATGGTGCCGGAAATCTGGCTGGCGCGCTCCTGCAGGACCTGGTTGATCGAAACGGCGACGGCCGCCAGCTTGCGCGCCGACGCTTCGCCCGGCGTCACGCCATGAAAGCCGTCGGCGAATTCCTCGGCGATATAGGCGGTCGTCAGGCGGCCGTCGCGGAAGCGCTGCTGTTGCATCACGGCGGAGAGGAAGGGCAGGTTGTGACCGATGCCTTCGACCTCGAACTGGTCGAGTGCGCCCGCCATGGCCCCGACCGCTGTCAGCCGGTCCGGTCCCCAGGTGCAGAGCTTGGCGATCATCGGATCGTAGTACATCGAGATCTCGCCCCCCTCGAAGACGCCGGTGTCGTTACGCGTCACCGTGCCGTCGTCATTCGCACCTTCGGCCGGCGGCCGGTAGCGCGTCAGCCTGCCGATCGAGGGCAGGAAGTTGCGATAGGGATCTTCGGCATAGAGGCGGCTCTCGATCGCCCAGCCGTTGAGTTTCACGTCCGCCTGGCCGAAGGCGAGCTTCTCGCCGGCTGCAACGCGGATCATCTGCTCGACAAGATCAAGGCCGGTTACGAGTTCGGTGACCGGGTGTTCGACCTGCAGGCGGGTATTCATCTCGAGGAAATAGAAGTTGCGATTGCCGTCGACGATGAACTCGACCGTGCCGGCCGAGTGGTAACCGACGGCCTTTGCCAGCGCCACGGCCTGCTCGCCCATGGCCTTGCGGGTGGCGGCATCCAGGAACGGCGAGGGGGCTTCCTCGATGACCTTCTGGTTGCGGCGCTGGATCGAGCATTCACGCTCGCCGAGATAAAGCGTGTTGCCGTGCTTGTCGCCAAGCACCTGGATCTCGATATGGCGCGGTTCGGTCACGAATTTTTCGATGAAGATGCGGTCGTCGCCGAACGAGTTCTTTGCCTCGTTCTTCGATGACTGGAAGCCTTCCCGCGCTTCCTGGTCGTTCCAGGCGATGCGCATGCCCTTGCCGCCGCCGCCGGCCGATGCCTTGATCATCACGGGATAACCGATCGAACCCGAGATCTTCACGGCCTCCTCGGCATCGGCGATCAGGCCCATGTGACCGGGCACGGTGGAGACGCCGGCTTCGGCCGCAAGCTTCTTGGAGGTGATCTTGTCGCCCATCGCCTGGATCGCTCCGACCGGCGGGCCGATGAAGGCCACGCCTTCCTTCTCCAGTGCCTCGGCGAAGGCGGCATTTTCCGAGAGGAAGCCATAACCCGGATGGACGGCATCTGCTCCGGTGCTGCGGACCGCCGCGATAATCTTGTCGATGACGATATAGGACTGCGCCGAGGGCGAAGGACCGATATGGACTGCCTCGTCGGCCATGCGCACATGCATGGCGTCGCGGTCGGCGTCGGAATAGACGGCGACGGTGGGGATGCCCAGTTTCTTCGCGCTCTTGATGACGCGGCAGGCGATCTCGCCACGGTTGGCGATGAGGATCTTCGTGAACATGCGTTTCTCTTTCAAATCCTTGGTGTCGCGTCAGCGTTTGAATTTGCGCCGGTAGGGCAGGAGCGCGATGGACGATGCCGCAACAGCGCCGCCGAAGAGCAGCGCAAAGGGCACGACGACCATGGCCGTGGCGAGTATGGGGCTGGTGGAGCGGGCGATATGGGTGCCGACGGCGCCGATGTTGAGCCAGATCAGCACGCCGGCGACGGTTGCCCCGGTGGCCATGCCGTAGAGCGCGTTGACCGCCAGGTAACGCAGCATCTCGCGATGGTCGCGTCGGGCCTCCTCCGGTGTCATGATGCGTTCGCGTTCCGGCTCCATGGTTGCCTCCATCACAGCGGGATCGTGTCGTGCTTGCGCCAGCGGAGATCGACCTGCTTGTTGCGAAGCGAGGCGAAGGCGCGGGCGATGCGACGGCGCGAGGAATGCGGCATGATCACCTCATCGATGAAGCCACGTTCCGCGGCGACGAACGGGTTGGCGAAGCGCTCCTCGTATTCCTGCGTGCGCGCCGCGATCTTCTCGGCGTCGCCAAGTTCGGATCGGTAGAGGATTTCGGTTGCCCCCTTGGCGCCCATGACGGCGATTTCGGCCGTCGGCCAGGCATAGTTGACGTCTGCGCCGATATGCTTGGAGGCCATGACGTCATAGGCGCCGCCATAGGCTTTTCGCGTGATCAGCGTCACCATCGGCACGGTTGCCTGGCTATAGGCGAAGAGCAGCTTGGCGCCGTGCTTGATGACGCCGCCATACTCCTGGGCGGTGCCGGGCAGGAAGCCGGGCACGTCGACGAGGGTCAGGATCGGAATCGAAAAGGCATCGCAGAACCGGACGAAGCGGGCTGCCTTGCGCGAACTGTCGATATCGAGGCAGCCGGCAAGCACCATCGGCTGGTTTGCGACGACGCCGACGGTCTGGCCTTCCATGCGGATGAAGCCGGTGACGATGTTGCGCGCGAAACTCTGCTGCAGCTCGAAGAAGTCGCCCTCGTCGGCAAGCGCGAAGATCAGCTCCTTCATGTCGTAGGGCTTGGCCGCGCTGTCGGGGATGAGGCTGTCCAGCCGCCGTTCCAGCCGCGACGGGTCATCGTGGAATGGCCGGACCGGCGGTTTTTCGCGATTGTTGAGCGGCAGGAAATCGAAGAGCAGGCGTACATGCTCCAGCGTCTCGATGTCGTTTTCATAGGCCGCATCGGCGACGGAGGACTTTTTCGTGTGTGTGCCGGCGCCGCCAAGCTCTTCCGCCGTGACGATCTCGTTGGTGACGGTTTTCACCACGTCGGGACCGGTGACGAACATGTAGGATGAGTCGCGCACCATGAAGATGAAGTCGGTCATCGCCGGCGAATAGACGGCGCCGCCGGCGCAGGGGCCCATGATCACCGAGATCTGCGGGATGACGCCCGATGCCTCGGCGTTGCGGCGGAAGACTTCGGCATAGCCGGCGAGCGACGCAACGCCTTCTTGAATACGAGCGCCGCCCGAATCGTTAAGCCCGATCACGGGGGCGCCGTTGCGCACTGCCATGTCCATGATCTTGCAGATTTTCTGGGCGTGGGTTTCAGACAGTGACCCGCCAAGCACGGTGAAGTCCTGGGAGAACACATAGACCTGCCGGCCGTTGATCGTGCCCCAACCGGTGACGACACCGTCGCCGGCAACTTTCTGGCTGTCCATGCCGAAGTCGACGCAGCGATGCGTGACATACATGTCGTACTCTTCGAAGGAATCTTCATCGAGCAGAACCTCGATGCGTTCGCGCGCCGTCAGCTTGCCTTTGCCGTGCTGCGCGTCGATGCGCCGCTGGCCGCCGCCGGCCCTTGCCTCCGCCCGGCGAGCTTCGACCTGTTCAAGTATGGCGCGCATAAATCCCTCCCGGTTTTTCCGTGATTGTGCAGAGGCGTTTGTCGCTTCGCAATAGCGTCGAAGGTCGGATGGTAAAACGCCCGTTCATGTGCAAATGTGAAATAGAGAATATTGCGAAATGTAAATTGCAAAGTTGCGAACATGGCGATCGGCAAACTCTATATCGGCCGCAAGGTCAGGGAACTTCGGGACGCAAACCGGGCAACGCAGGGACAATTTGCCGAGCGCATCGGCATCTCCACCAGCTACCTCAACCAGATCGAGAACAACCAGCGGCCCGTCTCGGCTTCGGTCCTTCTGGCGCTTGCCGAAAAGTTCCAGATCGATATCGCCGAACTTTCAACCGGTGAGGGCGACAGGCTGCTCTCCGCCCTGTCGGAAGCGCTGAGCGATCCGCTGTTTGAGACCTATTCGCCGAGCCTGCAGGAACTGAAGCTGATCACCCAGAACGCGCCGGGTCTGGCGCACGCTTTGATCAGCTGCCATCAGGCCTATCGTCGCAACAGCGAGCAGCTTGCCAGTATCGACGATACCATCGGCCGTGGCGGGCCCTCGATGGAAACGACGCCCTATGAAGAAGTTCGCGACTTCTTCCACTTTGTCGACAACTATATCCACGACATCGATCGTCTCGCCGAGCGGCTTGCTGGCGAACTCGGGCTTGGCGAGGGCGACAACCATGCGGCGCTGGCAGCCTATCTCGAGCAGCGTCACGGCGTGCGCGTGTTGCGGGGCGCGGCTGGTGACGAGGCGATCCGGCGCTATGATCCGCGCGCGCGCCTGCTGACGCTGAACCCTTATGCGCCCGCCGCGACACGCGACTTCCAGATCGCGCTCCAGATCGCCCAGCTCCACGCCCGGGAAGAGATCGACCGGGTTGCCGGCGGCGCTGGTTTCCGCACCGAAGAGGCCTACGAGATCTGTCGCATCGGGCTGCAGAATTATTTCGCCGGTGCGCTGATCCTGCCCTACCAGGCCTTTCACAAGGCGGCGCGTGAACTCAGGCATGATATCGAGCTGCTGGCGGCGCGCTTCGGTGCGTCGCTGGAGCAGGTCTGTCACCGCCTGTCGACGCTGCAGCGCCCGGGGCAGAAGGGTGTGCCGATCTTCTTCGCCCGCATCGACCGGGCCGGCAACATCACCAAGCGCCATAGTGCGGCCAAGCTGCAGTTTGCCCGTTTCGGCGCCGCCTGTCCGCTCTGGAATGTGCATCAGGCGTTCGAGACGCCCGGCCGCATCATTCGCCAGCTCGCCGAGACGCCCGATGGTGTGCGCTATCTCTGCCTTGCGACACAGATCACCAAGGGCGGCGGCGGCTTCCGCGCGGCACAGCCGCGTTATGCCTTGGCGCTCGGTTGCGAGATCTCCTATGCCGACGCCTTCGTTTATGCCGACGATCTCGATCTCGGCAACCGCGCAGCGTTTGATCCGATCGGCATTTCCTGCCGGATCTGCGAGCGCACGAAATGCGCCAGCCGTGCCGTGCCGCCGTTGAAGCGAAAGCTGATCGTCGACCATGACTTGCGCGGCGCTCTGCCGTATCGTCTGAGTGAGAGCTAATGGAGTTTGGCAGGCTTCTGTTCGTTTTTGAACAGAACCTGTGAGAAGTTGCACCTGTGCCTGTACGGAATTTGGTGTAACTAGCCCCAATCGTTCAATATGCGGTCAGGGAGGACATGCATATGGATTTTCGCCTGTCTGAGGAACAGGAAGCCATCCGTCAGATGGCGCTTGATTTCGCTCGCGACGAGTTGGCGCCCAACGCCATCGAGTGGGACCAGGAAAAGCATTTTCCGGTCGACAAGCTACAGGCCGCCGCCGCGCTCGGCATGGCCGGCATTTATGTGCGCGACGATGTCGGCGGCACGGGCCTGACGCGGCTCGACGCCGCAATCATCATCGAGGCGCTGGCAACCGGCTGCCCGGCGGTCGCCTCTTTCGTTTCCATTCACAATATGTGCGCCGGCATGATCGACCGCTATGGCACCGACGAGCAGCGTCATCGGTTGCTGCCGCAACTGCTGAGCATGGAAACACTGGCGAGCTACTGCCTGACCGAACCGGGATCCGGTTCGGATGCGGCGGCGCTGAAAACCAAGGCCGTCAAGGATGGCGACAGTTACGTCCTGACCGGCCAGAAGCAGTTCATCTCCGGTGCCGGCGTGTCCGGTCTCTATGTAATCATGGCGAGAACCGGCGAGGACGGTCCGAAGGGCATCTCCACCTTCGTGGTGGAAAAGGATGCGCCGGGCCTCACCTTCGGGGCGAACGAGAAGAAGATGGGCTGGCACGTGCAGCCGACGCGCGCCGTGATGCTCGATGGCGTACGGATTCCCGCTGAAAACCGCCTCGGTGCCGAAGGCGACGGCTTCAAGATCGCCATGGGCGGGCTCGACGGCGGCCGGTTGAACATTGCCGCAGCTTCGCTCGGCGGCGCGCAGGCTGCCTTCGACAAGGCCCTTGTCTATGTTCAGGAGCGCCGAGCCTTCGGCAAGGCAATCGGCGAGTTCCAGGCGCTGCAGTTTCGCCTGGCCGACATGGCAACCGACCTTGAGATCGCTCGCACCTTCCTCTGGCGCGCGGCCTCGGCACTTGATGCCGGCGACGTCGAGGCGACCAAGCTCTGCGCCATGGCCAAGCGCTTCGTCACCGATCGCTGCTTTGACGTCGCCAACGACGCGCTGCAGCTCCATGGCGGCTACGGCTATCTCGCCGACTACGGCGTCGAAAAGATTGTCAGGGACCTGAGGGTGCACCAGATACTCGAGGGCACCAACGAGATCATGCGGCTGATCGTGGCGCGCTCGATCATCGGCCGGAAATAGGAAGGGCTTTTCATGGAAATGCAGGTGGCAGCACCGGAAGTCATCGTCGAAAGCCAGGGCGCGGTCGGTCGCATCCGGCTCAATCGCACAAGGGCGCTGAACAGCCTCAATGTTCCGATGATCCGGTTGATCGCCGAAGCGCTGACCGAGTTCGAGAACGATCCTTCGGTTGCGGCCGTCATGGTGACGGGCGAGGGTGAGCGTGGGCTTTGCGCCGGCGGCGACATCCGCATGATCTATGAGAGCGGACACGAGCGGCCGGCCGATGGCGCACAGTTCTGGCGTGAAGAGTTCGTTGTCAACAGCCGGATTTCCGCTTACCCGAAGCCTTATATCGCCATCATGGACGGCATCGTCATGGGCGGCGGCGTCGGCATATCGGCGCATGGCAGCCACCGTGTCGTGACCGAACGCACGCGGCTCGCCATGCCGGAAACCGGCATCGGTTATTTCCCGGATGTCGGCGCAACCTGGCTGCTGCCGCATGCCCCCGGCGAGTTCGGCACCTATCTCGGCCTTACCGGTCGCGATATCGGTGCCACTGACGCGATCCATGCCCGTCTTGCCGATCATTACGTCCCGACCGGCAAGCTCGACGATCTGATCCGCGTCCTTGCTGCGTTACCGCCCTCGGCCAAGGCGGCGGATGTCGATGCAGCAATCCGAGGTGTTGCCGAACAGGCACCATCGTCGCCGCTTGCGCCACATCTGAAGGCAATCGACCGATGCTTCGCCTTCGATACGATCGAAGAGATCTTTTCGGCGCTGGAGGCGGAAGACAGCGATTTCGGCCGGGAAACGCTGGCCCTGCTTCGCTCGCGCTCGGCTCTGAGCATGAAACTGACGCTCGATCTTTTGCGGGCCGGGCGAAAAAGCGCCTCGCTCAATGAATGCCTCGAGCGCGAATACTCGGCCACGCTCGGCATGCTTTCCAATCCGGATTTCTACGAGGGCGTGCGGGCCGCCGTCATCGACAAGGACCGCAACCCGAAATGGACGGTGGGCTTGTCTGAGGTAACGGAGGAGATGCGCGCGCGATTTGCGAACCGAGATCACCTGCCACTGTTTGTCGCCTGAAGGGAGCCAGACGCTCTGATCGGCGCGGGTCGAATTGCAATCCAGGAGGAGTGAAGATGACGAAGATCGCCTTTATCGGGCTTGGAAACATGGGCGGCCCAATGGCGGCCAATCTGGTGAAGGCAGGCCACGCGGTGACCGGCTTCGACCTGTCGGAGGCATCGCGCAATGCTGCGGCCAAGACGGGTGTTTCGGTTGCGGGTTCGATCGCGCATGCGGTACGTGAGGCCGAATGCGTCATCACCATGCTGCCGGCCGGCGCCCATGTCCTCTATGTCTGGGATGAACTGCTCGGCTTCGTCGATCCCGGCACATTGCTGATCGACAGCTCGACCATCGATGTCGACAGCGCCCGCAAGGCGCATGCGTTTGCCGACAAGGCCGGATGCCCGTCGCTCGACGCGCCGGTCTCCGGCGGAACCGGCGGAGCTGCCGCCGGGACGCTGACGTTCATGGTGGGCGGCGCCGACGATGCCTTTTTCCGCGGCAAGCCGCTGCTCGACGCCATGGGCAAGAAGATCGTCCATTGCGGCGACGTCGGCGCGGGGCAGGCGGCAAAGATCTGCAACAACATGATCCTCGGCATTTCCATGGCCGGGGTCTGCGAGGCCTTTGTGCTCGCCGAGCATCTCGGCCTGTCACATCAGGCGCTGTTCGACGTTGCCTCGACCTCGTCCGGCCAATGCTGGTCGTTGACGACCTATTGCCCGGTACCCGGACCGGTGCCGACGTCGCCCGCGAACAACGACTACAAGCCGGGTTTTGCGGCAAGCCTGATGCTGAAGGATCTGAAGCTGTCGCAGCAGGCGGCAAGTACAAGCGGCGCCTCGACGCCCATGGGCGCGCAGGCCGCCCAGCTTTATTCCATGTTCGAAAAGCTCGGGCATGGCGGCGAAGACTTTTCCGCGCTCATTCGTCTGCTGCGCGGTAACGAAGACGCGAAGCCCGGCTGATCCTGCGCGACAGATTTGCGGCGTCGATCCGAACCGACGCCGCATATCCACATTGGCTCAGTCATAAGTGCTGACGTCTAAACCGCAGCTTTGAGCTTGTTGCTGATGTAGCGAAACTCCTGCGTCTTGCCTTCGAAACCATAGGCGGCAGCCGAGACCTCGTGCACGAGAATGTAACTTTCCGGATGCACATTGCCGAGCAGCTGTTGGAAGCCGGCAAAGACGGCCTCAAGGTAACTCTCCATCTCCTGCTTGGTGTTGGTGCCGTCCACCACCTTGATATCGAGCCAGAAACTGTTGGCGCCCTGTTCGGCAAGCGAACGACCGCCGACGAACCAGTGCGCCGGGTCGGCGTAGTTGACGACGATGGCCGTAATCGTCGGGTCCTTGTGCAGATGCTTAGCGGTCAAATCGCTGACTGCGACGGCGATGCGCTGGGACAGGGCGGGGTCGGCTTTGCCGGTGACGTTGATATTGATGATGGGCATGATCGGCTCCTTCGAACGCCGGTTGGTGTTGAGCCAATCTCGCACTCCTATTAGTGGAGCAAAATCGAATTGTTCTTGATCAACAATTCGATTATTATGAAGTTATGCAAACGCTCGACCCTGACCTGCTGCGCACATTCCTGGCCTTTGCCGAAAGCGGCTCGCTGGCGCATGCCGCCACCGTCGTCGGACGAACCCCTTCGGCGGTCACGTCCCAGATGCAGCGGTTGGAGGCGCTGATCGGGGAAGCGTTGCTGGCCCCTTCCGGACGCGGCCGAGTTCTGACGCCGGCCGGCGAAGACTTGGTCGTGCATGCCCGCAAGATCCTCGACGCCCATCGCGACGCCTGGCTCAGCCTTAGGGGTGCGCGCACCGACGGACGCGTGTCGCTCGGCTGCACCCAGGATTTTGCCGACAGCACGTTGCCGGCACTGCTGCAACAGTTTGCGGGCGCCCACCCGCGGGTGCGGCTGGATCTGCGGGTAGGCCGCTCGAAAGAACTGGTGAGCCAATACGACCAGGGCGCGGTCGACGTGATGATTGTGATGCGGCAAGGCGGGGCGGTCGACGAAATCGCGGTGCTGTGCGAACCGATGGTCTGGCTGTGTGCATCGCCTGATGTCATGCTTGCCGACGAGCAATTGCCGCTTGCCGTCCTCGATCCGCCCTGCGGTTTCCGTTCAGCGGCCGTCGATGCGCTGGAAACAAGTGGTCGGCCCTACCGGATCGCAGCGACAAGCCCGAGCCTCTCCGGCCTGCGTGCCGCAGTTCGCAGCGGCATCGCGTTGACGGCAAGAACCGAACGCTTCGTCGGCGAGGGCGTGGCGATTGCGCCGGAAAGGCTCGCGCTGCCGACCCTGCCCGACGCCGAATTCAGCCTGCGTCTCAAGACTGGCGCCGAAAGGGCCGCGGCCACACTTGCTGCCCTTCTTGCCGATGGGCTTTCAAAAACGATTGCTGCGCCCTGACGGCAGCTCGACTGCGGCTGCCGCTACATCTGAACCGTCATGCCGCCATCGACCGTCAAGGTGATGCCGTTGACGAAGCTTGCGGCCGGCGATGCAAGGAACACGGCAGCCGGCGCTATCTCTTCCGGCCGGCCCCAGCGCTTCAATGGGATGCGGACATCGACGAATTGCTGCAACGCGGGATCTGCGGCAAGCGCGGCGTTTGTTTCCGTTGCAAACCAGCCGGGCGCGATTGCATTGACCGTGAGCTTGTCGGAGCCGAGTTCGACCGCAAGCGAACGGGTCAACGCCCCAAGCCCACCCTTCGCTGCGGTATAGGCAGGGTCACCCGCACGGGCTGCAAAGGCCGCGATCGAGGTGACGAAGATCAGCCGTCCGGCGGCAGACTGCCGGAGATAGGGCAGCGCTGCCTTCGCCATGCCGTAGGCGGCAGTCAGATCGGCGTTGATGAGGGCCGCAAAGCCGGCCGCATCCATATCGTCTGTGCCGCGGCGGTCGCGCTCGCCGACGGCGTGGATCAGAATATCCAGGCTTCCGGTGCTGCGTGCCGCCGCCGCCAGGATCGCTTCTGCATCCGTCGCCACGTCGCCTGGCGCTATATCGAGGGTTACGCCTTCGCTCGCAACCTGATCGCGCGTGGTCTCTAGGGTCAACCGATTGCGGCCGTTGATCGCGACAGATGCGCCCGCTTTGGCGAGTGCCTTTGCCATCTCAAGGCCCAGTCCACGGCCACCGCCGGTGACCAGTGCGGTCTTTCCTGTCAGATCAAACATATCTTGCCCCGTCTTGCCTGTACGAAGGACTTTGGCCGGATGGGAAGGTGGAGGCAAGCTTCGACAGAGGTTATGGAAGCGACGAGGCCATTGATATCAACGGCCTCGCGCTTCTATTCAACTCACCCCGAGCATGATCTTGGACTGGCCGTCGAGAACGGCACCGTAGCGAATCCGATCGGCTCTGCCATTGGCAGCGAGCACGCGCTCGGCAAGGGAGATCCAGGTTGCGAGATCCTCTTGGCCAAGCCAATGGATCGACAAGCAGTCGCCAGGCTCGGGACCATCGACGCCGGTCGCGTGGTCATCGAATTCATCAGCATCGGCACGCCATAGCCATTGCATGCGCCGGATGCTGACGTGGGGAGCGTCGATCGCACGCTCCAGCATCAGGTCGCGAAGGCCTTCATCTTCGATCAGTTCGGCAAGCATCAACAGCCAGGCGATTTCGACCGGATCGAGGCGGCCAAGTTCCGGGTCCGATTGGCCCTGGGCATTGCCTCTGCGGCTGAGCCAAAGGGCCGCCTGGTTGAGGTCACCCTCAAGAAGCGCGATGACGCCCATCAGGATCCAGGGCTCCGCCACATGGCCGATCCAGGTGGTCAGCTCGTTGAGCCCTGCCTTGGTTGACGTAAGGTCTTCTCCCGAGAGGATCGCGTCGCGCGCCGACCGCAGCACGGCGGACATCGGGCTATCGAAGATGACGGCGTCGGCAATCCACGGTGTGCCAGGAGCGGCCGGGACATTCTCGAACGGCCCGAATTTGCCTTGCTGCTGCACGATTTCGCCCGGCTGAAGCCTGATGCGGCATTCGAACCAATCGAGCATGTGTGTCCAGGATTGCCGGGTATAGCGGCTGTGAACGAGGTCGTGACCCTGCTTGCAGATATAGGAATAGAGATCAGGGCTACGGGAGATCGCATTTATCTTGATGTAGAGCTCGCGGCCGGAGCCGAGCACGCAATTCTCAAGATCGACGAAACCGTATTCCTTCAAGGGCTCCGATTCCGGCGCAACGAGGATGGCGCCGGATGCCGGGATCTCCAGATGTTTGCGAACGACGTAGTCCATCCGTGTGGTGTCGGAAATCGAGAAATAGCTTTGTGAAATCAGCTGCGAGTATTTCTCGTCACGTACTTCGAAGGGTGCCTGATGGTTCTTGTCGTAGCCGGGATGCGTGTAGACCAGTGTCGGGAACAGGCGTTGGACCTCTTCCGTCACCTGTGCACGCCAGGGGTAAAAGGTTGGGAACAGATGCCCGCTGAACACCGTGACGGGGATAATCTTGTCGAGTTTGTAATCCCGGAACACGGTCGGATCGATGAATTTTGGCAGTATGAAAGAGGCGATCCGCAGCAGTTCCGGCATATGTTGGATTTGTTCGTTGCCGGTGCAGAAAACCGTGTCGATGCCGTAGTTGTCTAGCATCTGCAGAATGAGCGGCCGCATCGGGTCGTGCGGGTCGCAGTTGAGATACAGCGCACGCGGTACATGCGGATGCGCTTGTGCGTTGGCGATATTCAACCGGTGAGGTCGCCCCCAATGGACGGAGTCGAAGATCAGGAAATCGGGCTTCAGCTGCTCGTAGACCTCAGCAAAGTCGAAGTCCTGCTCGATGACGCTAACGTCGCAGTGAAGCGCGAGCGCATGAACCCATTCATCGATCACCGTCGCTAGGACCGCCGCGCAGTTCGGGTTCTGTCGCGGTCGCACGCAGAGAACCTTGCGACGTTGTGCTGTCTCAGCCATGGCTACTCTCCGTCGAAAAATGCAAGGACGGCGTCAATGACGCGTTGCTGCTGGTCGGCGCGCATGCCCGCAAACATCGGCAGCGACAGACCCTGTGATGCGAATTCCTCGGTGACAGGGAAGTCCGATTGCCCCGCAGCAATCTCCTGCAGGCACGGCTGCCGGTGCAGCGGGATGGGGTAGTGCAGACCCGTCTGGATGCCGTGTCCGTCAAGATAAGCCTTCAACGCGTCTCGGCGGTCGGTACGCACCACGTAGAGATGATAGACATGGTCGCCGTGCACGATCTCAGGAAGTTTCAACGGTGTTGGCGCAAGAGTGTCCTTGTAACGCGTGGCGATTGCGCGCCGTTGATCCGTCCAGGCGTCGAGGTGGCCGAGCTTGTGACCAAGAACAAGCGCTTGGAGGCCGTCCATGCGGTAGTTGTAGCCAATCCGTTCGTGTAGGTACCGCTGCGACTGACCATGATCCCTGAGCGCCCGCAGCGCTTTGGCGTGCTCGTCGTCATTGGTGACGATAAGGCCGCCTTCGCCGGCGCCGCCGAGGTTCTTGCCCGGATAGAAGCTGAAGCAACCGAGATCGCCAATCGTCCCGAGGCTGCGGCCGTCGTGGCGTGCGCCGATCGCTTGCGCCACATCCTCGATGACCGTCAGGTTGTGGCGGCGAGCAAATTCCATCGTCGCCGACATGTCGGCCGGCTGCCCGTAGAGATGTACCGGGATGATGGCCCTGACGCCGTCGTCTAGCCGGCGTTCGGCATCGGCAAGATCAATGGTGCCGGTAGCCGGCTCCACATCGCAGAAGACCGGGATCGCACCTTCGTAGAGAAGGCCCCATACTGTGCCGATAAAGGTGTGGGCGGGCACAAGCACCTTGTCTCCACGGCGAATTCCGGCGGCAATGACGGCGAGATGCAGGGCGGCGCTGCCGCTGCTGACGGCAACCGCATGTCGCGCGCCGAGATAGTCGGCGATGCGCCTTTCGAACTCGCTGGCCCATGGCCCCAGGCAAAAGGCATTTGCCTCGAACAGTCGCTCGACGTCGGGCATGACGTCGGCACGGACCTGGTTCCACTGGATCGAGAGATCGACGAAAGGTACTGTGGCGTGCGCGTTCATTCGGATGTCCGTTGCGAAGGGGAAGTTGAACCGACGATGCGGGCAGGATTGCCGGCGACAATGGCGTGGTCCGGGACGCTACGCGTCACGACGGCACCCGCGGCCACCAATGCGTATTGACCAATGACGAGATCCGGCAGGATCGTTGCGTTGCTGCCGATCGAGGCGCCTTTGGAAACACGGGTCGGCAGGCAGGTCCAATCGGCTGCCGATTGCAGGCTGCCGTCGTCATTGATCGCACGCGGGTAGCGGTCGTTGGTAAACATCACGCCATGCCCGACGAAGACGCCGTCTTCGATCGTGACGCCCGAGCAGATGAAGCAATGCGACTGGATCTTGCAGTTGGCGCCAATCTCGACGTCGGACTGGATCTCGACAAACGTGCCGACACGTGTGCCATCGCCGATCCTGCAGCCATAGAGGTTTGCGAGATCGGGATGGTAGATGACGACGTTTTCACCCAGGACAACAGTGTCGGCGATCGGCATCAATTCAATCCTTGTGCGGAAAGCGACGTTTTCAGGCCTTCGACCACGACCGTCTGCTCGTCTTCCGTCATGCCGTTGAACAGTGGAAGGATCAGGTGTGTGCGGCTAACCTTCTCCGATCGTTCCAACCCGCCGTGACGGGCGTTTTGCCAGGGCTTTTCGAGATGGCTCGACATGATCGCGCGGCGGGTAGCGATGCCCTTGTCCAGCATGGATTGCATGACGCCGTCACGATCCGCTATGTCAGGCAGGCCGACACAGTAGCTCTGAAAGTTCGAGCGCGCCCAGGTGGGTTCGGCCGGCACGGCGATGCCGCCGATTTCGCTGATCTGCTCCGCGTAACGTCTCGCCAAGGCACGGCGCTCGGCAACGATGCTGTCCAGCCGCTTCAATTGCTCGCGCCCGACCGCCGCTTGCATATCGGTCATCCGGTAGTTGAAGCCGGATTCATCGTAAGTTTCGGTCACGACGCGGTTGGACTTGTGGCGGGCAAGATCCGAAACGCTCATGCCGTGCTGGCGAAGCAGACGGCAGCGCGCGTCAATTTCGGGGTCGTTCGTCGTAATCATTCCGCCTTCCCCTGTGGTCAGGATCTTGCGGGGATGGAATGAGAAGCAGGCGACATCGGCGAATATGCCGCCGAGCTTGGTCCAGGTGCCGTTGGCCTGGATTTCCGCACCGCTCGCACAGGCCGCATCTTCAACCACCCGCAGACCATGGGCGCGGGCGACCTCGCAAATCGCGGGAAGGTCGCAGGGCATGCCGATCTGATCGACGCATAGCACTGCCTTCGTGCGCGGGGTGATGAGCGCGGCGATTGCGCTCGGGTCGATATTGAAGCCGTCGGGACCAATATCGGCAAAAACCGGCGTTGCACCGCACATGTGAATGGAGTTGGCCGTGGCAATGAAGCTGTGGCTGACGGTGATGACTTCGTCACCCGGCCCGACGCCGACGGCAAGCAACGCCAGATGCAGGGCCGTGGTGCAGTTCGATACGCCGCAAGCATATGCAGCACCCGTCATGGCTGCAAATTCGTTTTCGAAGGCAAGAACCTGTGGGCCCTGCGTCAGCCAGCCGGAGGCGATGACCGCGGCAACGGCTTCGGCTTCGGCCTGGCCGACAAGAGGACGCATCAGCGGGATCATTGTGCTGCCTCCATCGCGAGCGCACGTTCCTGCTGCCACCACGCGACAAGATCGGACAGTCCCTGCTCGAGGCTGATCGTCGCTTCGAAGCCGAGCTGTTCTTTTGCCTTGGTTGGGTCGGCGAGACGCCGCTCGACCGGATTGACGCTTCGAGCCGGCATATATTCGATCGACAGATCTGGTCGTCCCATGGTCTTCAGCAGCGCATCGGCGAGTTGCTTGAGCGACACTTCCTCGCCAGAAGCGACGTTGTAGACCTGATCGGACGCAGGCGAGAGTGCTGCTGCGATATTGGCGCGTGCAACGTCACGAACATCGATGAAGTCCATCGTCTGCAGGCCGTCGCCGAAAATTATCGGTGCCTGTCCGGCGGCGATACGCTCCATCCAGCGGATAAGCACCTCGGTGTAGCGGCCGTGGATATCCATGCGCGTGCCATAGACATTGAAATAACGCAGGGCGCAGTAGTTGAGCCCGAACATGTCGTTGAACGAGCGAAGCAGGCTTTCGTTGAGGAGCTTGAGCCCGCCATAGAGCGTCCGGTCAGCATAGGGCGCTGCGACCTCCGTCGTCGGGAACTCCGGTGCAAGCCCGTAGATCGAGGCAGAAGAGGCGGCGATGAGCTTTTCGACGCGGTGCTTCACGCAGGCTTCGATGAGATCGAATGTCGATTGAGCCATCACTTCGAAGGCATGGCGCGGTTCGGCAGCGCAATGGGTGATGCGAAGGGCTGCCTGATGGAACACGACGTCGCTGTTGCCGATCAGACTGTCGAGCAGGTCACGATCGCGAATGTCCGCGTTGATGACTTCGAGGCGATCGGGGTGGGCAACCGATGCAAGGTTGGCGAGCCTACCGCGCACCATGTTGTCGATGACGACGACCTTTGCCACGTCTTGCTGCATCAGTTGATCGACGATATGCGAGCCGACAAAGCCGGCTCCTCCTGTGACCAGGATGCGCTTGCCATTCAGGGCGTTGACGGTCTTGGACGATGTGTTCTGCATTGGTTTATTCCGCGGCTACAGCGTTGATTGAAGCAGGCATGAACCCACGGACGCGACGAAGGCTAAGGTCGAGTGCGGCTTGCGCGCGCTCCAGGGCGCGCACGACGCGCAGGCCAAGGCGCCCGTCTGTCTTGCAGGTGACTTGTTTCGTGATGGACTGCCGGAAGTGTTCGACGACATCGACAAGCGGCTCGGACGCTGCAAGCCGTGGCGAGGAAACGGATCCAATCCGGTAGTTCGGCAGGATGAGATCCCGTTCCTGCTTCGAATGGAACGTGATGCCGGAATCGTAGATTTTTAGCGGCTCGTCTCGATTGAGATCATCCCAGACGACCATCTGCTCGCTGCCACCGATCGCGACGCGGCGAAGCTTCACGGGCGACATCCAGCTTAGATTGAGATGAGCCACCATCGAATTGGGATAATGCAGCGTCAGGTAGCTGATATCAGGCGACCCCTGGTTGACGTGGCAGTAGCCCGTGGCCTCGACATCGAACGGTTCGATGCCGAAGAGGAAATCGAGGATCGACAGATCGTGCGGCGCGAGGTCCCAGAGAACGTTCACATCCGGCTGGAACAGACCGAGATTGATGCGCTGTGAGTCGAAGTAGGAAACGTGACCTAGCGCTCCGGAGTGGACGAGTTCCGCCAGCTTCAGGACCGCCGGGTGGAAAAGGAAGGTGTGGTCGACCATCAAGGTCAACCCGTAAACCTCGGCGCGCGCGACAAGGTCACTCGCCTCGGCGCTCGACGCGCACATCGGCTTCTCGACCATGACATGCTTGCGGGCTTCCAGGGCTGCGCGCGCCAGGTCGTAATGTGAAAATACCGGTGTCGCGATGACCACTGCGTCGATCGTCGGATCGGCCATGACGGCGCTGGCGTCGGCGTGAACCACGATTTGCGGGTGCGATTGGCGGAGTTTTTCTGCGAGCTCCGGTTTCGGATCGACGACGGCAACGAGTTCAACGCCCGGGTTGCTCGACAGCACCCGAAAAAGATTCCGTCCCCAATACCCCATCCCGCAAAGTGCGACCCTGACCATGCTGATTCCTCTCAAGCAACCGCGTAGGTTCATATTGCGAGGAAAGCTTGCTTGGGCCTGACGTGGGTATAACTCTCGGAGCCGGGCAATCTTGCCTGTTGTTTCCACCGCAGGGAAATTAGGGTGCAGGTATTGCGGATTGGTCAGGGGGAGCCTGGTGTTCAATGCTCTAAGAGTGCTGCAAGCGGCCTTGCAGAAGGAGAAGCTCGAGAAGTTCAAACGGCGTGTCTCTCTCGGTGATCTCCTTACCGATCGCTGGGAGAACGCACGTGAGTATGGCTTCGGCGAGGGGACATCCTGTTACGACAATGTTTTGATCCTCGGCGACGTCAAAGTCGGCGCCCACACCTGGATCGGCCCGAACACCATTCTTGATGGTTCCGGTGGCCTGGCGATCGGAGACCATTGTTCCATCTCGGCCGGCGTTCAGATCTACTCGCATGACACTGTTCAAAGGAGCGTCACGCTTGGCCAGGCACCGATCGATTATGCTCCGACGACCATTGGCCACGGCGTCTATATCGGTCCAAACGCCATCATCGCCAAGGGCGTGACGATCGGTGATCGCGCTGTCATCGGTGCAATGTCCTTCGTTAACAGCGACATCCCGGCCGAAAAGAAGGCGTGGGGAACGCCGGCGCGTATCGCTGGAGACGTCGTGACCGATTGAAGTTACGGAACGCGTCTAGCAGAGGAGTGTGTCAGCGCACCTGCCGAAGCTGATCAAGGAAGCGCTCATGTGGGACGGCGGAATTGCCGGTTACGTGTCCGCCGTCCGGAACGTCGGGCGTGACAACTGCTCCCAACGCCTCGCGTGCCGCCCGATACGGAGCCCGTTCGAAACCGTCGCATTTGGCCCAATCCGAGCGCCATCCTTGATGATGGTCGAGCCGGCGAGAAGGCAACAGGCGGTGATCTGGCATCCCTGGCCTACGCGGACGTTGTGGGCAACCTGCACCAAATTGTCGATCACGGTGTGGGCGCCAATTTCCGTGTCGCAGCCGTACATTCCCCAATCAACACTCGTGTTACTCTGGATGACGGCGCCGCGGCGGATGATGACGCGCCAATGGTGGGGGAGGGCTATCTGGCGACCGTCGATGGTCCCGACTTCAAAGCCAGTCGCCGCCGATCACCGACCCTGTCCTGGCGCCGACCGCCCTGGCGGCGGTCGGTCGCAGCAGATCTGTCTACTTCATCGTATAGACGTCGACCGTGAAGTACTTGTCGTTGATCTTCTTGTAGGTGCCGTCGGCGCGGATTTCGTCGAGCGCCTTGTTGAGCTTCTCGCGCAGGTCGTTGTCGTCCTGGCGAACGGCAATGCCGACGCCATCGCCGACGAACTTCTTGTCGGTGATCGGTTCGCCGATGATTTCGCAGCAGGCCTTGCCGTCGTCGTTCTTCGTCACCCAATCCAGGAGCGGCAGCATGTCGCCGACCTGCAGGTCGAGACGGCCGTTGACCATGTCTAGATTGGCTTCATCCTGGGTCGGATAGAGCTTGATCTCGGCGTCCGGATAGGTAGCAGCGATGAAATCCGCCTGGGTGGTGCCCGACTGGGCACCGATCACCTTGCCCTTGAGGGCCTCATTGGTGAAGGCGGTGATGCCGGCGCCCTTCGGCGCGACATGCGTCATGGCCGCAAGATAATAGGGATTGGTGAATGCGACCTGCTTCTTGCGCTCTTCGGTGATGAACATCGACGCGATGATGAGGTCGTACTTCTTGGCGAGCAGACCGGGAATGATGCCGTCCCAGTCCTGCGCGACAACCTCGCAGTCCGCCTCCATGCGCTCGCAGAGCGCCAATCCGATGTCGACATCGAAGCCGCCGATCTTGCCGGCCGAATCGACGAAGTTGAAAGGAGGATAGGCGCCTTCGGTGCCAATCTTGATCTTGTCTGCGGCCTCGGCCGACGTTGCCGCCGCCATGACAGCCAGCATGATTGCTGCAATCTGCGTCTTCATCCGTATTCCCCTTGTTGGCGCATCATTCTTGATGCTTCCGGAGAACACTAAATCCAGCCCGCCTATAAGCGAAATAGATAGACGCGATAATTGGTATTGTTTTGATTGATTGTGATCGCCGTCGGACGATCACGTGTACCGGCCATGACGCTGTAGGACCTCGATCTTGTAGCCGTCCGGATCGGTAATGAAGAAGAACCGCGCCAGAAGCGCGCCGTCGCGTTTGAACTCGACGATCTTGTTCGGCCCAAGCCCAGCCTCGGTCAATCGCTTGTGCTCGCTGTCGAGGTCGCTCACCGACAGGGCGAAGTGACCGTAGCCGTCGCCGAGCGCATAGGGTTCGGTGCGATCCTTGTTGATCGTGAGCTCGAGTTCGAATTCGCTCTCTTCATTGCTGAGATAGACGAGCGTGAAGGTTGCGAAATCGAGCCGCTCGGCAACGGAAAGCCCGAATGCAGCGCCGTAGAAATCGATGGACTTCTGCTCGTCGAGAACCCGGATCATCGAATGGATCGCTTTGGCCAAGTGAGCCTCCTTCAGCTTTGAGACGCGTGCGAAGTATCAGAGGGCGAGGGAGGTGGGAACCCTCCTCCCAAGGTTCCGATCGCTTGCCGGCCGCTAGACGTTTCGGCCGCGCTTCTTCAACTGCTGTTCGCGGAAGAAGATGAAGAGGCCCGAAGTGACGATCAGCCCGGCGCCGATGATGACGGTCGGGCGCGGCATGTCGCCGAAGAACCACCAGCCGAAGACGACTGCCCAAAGGAGGAGCGTGTATTGCAGCGGCACCACCGTTGCAGCGTCCGCGAGTTTCAGGGCGCGGTTGACCAGGATGTGCGCCAGCATCGCAACGATGCCCAGCATACCGAGCTGAAGGATCGCCTCGCCATCGACGGGCGCCCAGCCGGAAGGGTTGGCGGCGACGCCGACCAACGAAAAGATGAGCGCGCCGATGACCTGCCAGAAGACCAGCGTCGTATCCGGGGTCGAGCGCAGCGTTCGACCGAGCATCAGCGCAAAGGCAAAGGCGGCGCTGCCGACAAGGGCAATCAGGGCCGGCAGGCTGAAGGTGTCCTTCGACGGCTCCAGCGCGATCACGACGCCGGCAAAACCGACGAGGATCGCCGTCCAGCGTCGCCAGCCGACCTTCTCGCCGAGCAGGAACGGCGAGGCGGCGGCAACATAGATCGGCGCTGCCAGCCAATAGGTCATGGTGTCGGCGAGCGGCATGTAGGCGACGGCGAAGTAGAAGGCCGATGCATCTACGGCAAAAAGCAGCGAGCGCAGCGCCTGGAGCCAAGGCCGCTCGACGCGCAACATCGAGCGCAGCCCGCGCTTCAGGATGAAGGGCGAAAGCACGAGCAGTGCCGCGATGCTGCGGATCACCATCAACTGGCTGACGGAATAGGTCGCCACCAGCCATTTGCCCATGACGTCGTTCAGCGAGAACATCAACATGCCGAGAAGCATGATGATGACACCTGTCCGAGCAGCGTTCGGAGCGGTTGCAGAGGCGGTCAGTATGGTCATGGGAGCGGCTTTCAAACGTGTTCCCGTGCCTTTTACATATTCCCGCGCGCCGATCCATCGCGCTCTTCGTATGGGACGATAAGTTTTACGAATGAATCCCGCTGCGCCGACCTCAATCCGCTTGCCTGATTTCGATCACGGAATGCCAGATCGACCTGTGGGAGATGGCGTTGCCTCTTGACGTAACGCGCGGCGCTGCTACTTAAGGGGTGATCCTGCCGTCCAGACATCGGACCACGGGATGAACACTGGTGCCGGGCCCCTCTGGCGAGAGTTTTACGGCGCTCTCGTGATGTCGGTACCGCCAGCAAATTAGCCGGCGGATTAGCTACCATGAAAACTGATCTCATGCCTAACGCATGTGCCCTTTCGGCCGTGCGTGTTTTCGTTTCCAAACCTCACTTTTTCTCCGAACCGGGTGTCGTGCGCGCGAAGGAGGTCCGTCGATGACGCAGCCTCAAACGCACACAAGCGCCATTGGTTATTTCAAGTGGGCCTTCATCGTCACGGCGATCGGCCTTGTGCTTGGCGCCTGGCTCGGCTGGCAGTCGACCGGCACGCTCGGCGGCATGGCCACGGTCTTCTTTATCTGCACCGTTTTGGCCGTTCTCGAAATCTCGCTGTCTTTCGACAACGCGATCGTCAACGCCAACAAACTGAAGGACATGACCCCGGAATGGCAGCACCGCTTCCTGACCTGGGGTATCATCATCGCCGTCTTCGGCATGCGGATCGTCTTTCCGCTGCTCATCGTCGTTATCGCGGCGAGCATCGGCCCGATCGATGCGATCGTTCTGGCAGCGACCAAGCCCGAAGAATATGCCCGCATCATGAATGATGCGCACCTGCCGATCGCTGCGTTCGGCGGCACCTTCCTGATGATGGTGGGCCTCACCTACTTCTTCGACCATGAGAAGGACGTGCACTGGATCACCTGGGTCGAAAGCAAGATGGCGCGTTTTGCCACGATCAAGGGCATCGAAATTGCCTTCGTGCTGGCGCTTATCCTTGGTTTCTCGACCCTGCTCGATCCGGCAGAGGCGCATACATTCGTCTACTCGGGCATCTATGGGCTCTTGACCTTCCTCGCCGTCGAGGTGGTCGGAGGTTTGCTCGACGCGTCGCAACAGACGTTGAGTGCTGCGGCAAAGGGCGGCTTCGGTGCCTTCCTTTACCTGGAAGTGCTTGATGCGAGCTTCTCGTTCGACGGCGTCATCGGCGCCTTCGCCTTGACGCAGAACCTCTTCGTCATCGCCATCGGCCTTGGCATCGGTGCAATGTATGTGCGCTCGATGACGATCATGCTGGTGGAGAAGGGCACGCTGAACGAGTACCGCTACCTGGAACATGGCGCGTTCTACGCGATCCTGATCCTCTCGGTGGTGATGTACTTCCAGACGCTCGTGCACATCCCCGAAGTGATCACCGGCCTCGGCGGCGCTGCCCTGATCGGTATCTCGCTCTGGTCCTCCATCCGCTACAATAAGCGGGAACGCGAGGCAGAACTCGGCGGGGAAGTGAGCCATCAGCGGGCCCACGTCGAGGCATAAGCACTCAACCACGCATACTTCTTGAAAGGCCCCGGTGCGGACCGCGCCGGGGCCTTTTTGCAGCCGAAAGCCAGCAACGACGGCCGCCGAGCATTGCCAAACTGCTTTCGTCCCGGGATAACGGGGGATGATTTCAGGTGATCTGAAGCGGGTTTTGGAAGAGGTTTACCGAGCAGGCGCACATCGGGTGCCGGCCGATGATATCGATTGGCCGCAAGAGCTTCACGCCGCGGTCTTTCGTGCCTTGAACATGCAGTACATCACAAGACGCGAGATCGACGGCAGCGTCCGCTTTTCGCTGACGCAGGCCGGCTACCGGGCAATCGATGCCGAGGTGCCATGGGGGCGCATCCTGCGGCAGCGCATGCGCGACTTGATGCGGATGGCCACGGGACGCTAGGTCATTGGTCAAAAATAACGGCCCGTCCTCTCTCGAGGTCGAGCCGTTTCATCCTTGGGAGGATAAGGCGCCCCGTCGTGACGGGCGCTGGAAATCTTTGTTAGCTGCGGCGTGCGTCCGGGAAATTGGCCGGATCGATGCCGAGGGTGCGCAGGTCGCTTGCTTTCGGGCGGCGGTGGCCTTCGACAGCAGCGGCAGCGGCGCTAGCGGCGCCGAGAACTGCGAATGCGCGGCCGATGAAACCCTTGCGGTAAGTTGTGGTAGCCATCTCTTTGCTCGCTTTCGTTTTCTCTCTGATGAGAAAAAGATGGGGTTTGCCAGGTCTTTTTGCAATGCACAATTAGTCACTACAGCCATGCAACGGAAGCAGGCCCGGTCGATAGTCGATCGACCGGGCCCGCGGATTGAGCCTTGGGAGGCTCCTGCATAATTCCTTAAATCGGAATCGATTTAGGGACAAAATTATGCAGAAGATCAAAACCTTACAGCGACCTTTGCACACCTGAACAGGCGCGCGGCGCTGTAAGGCTTTTTAGTCTTCGTTGGCTGCAAGCTGCGCCAGCACTTGGCCGCGTCCGCGCGCCCGCAGGATCAGCGGAACGATCAGCGCAGCCGCAGCGATGACCAGCAGTACGGCGGCGATCGGCGAGGTGAAGAGCACGCTGACATCCCCCTGGCTGATCGCCAGTGCCCGGCGGAGCTGCTGCTCGGCCAGCGGCCCAAGGATCAGGCCAACGACAACAGGTGCGATCGGATAGCCGAACACGCGCATGGCATAACCGAGCAGGCCGAACGCGAGCAGCATGCCCAGTTCGTAGACCGACGGGTTGGCGCCGATGGTGCCAAGCGTCGCAAACAGGAGAATGCCTGCATAGAGCCACGGCTTCGGGATCGTCAGCAACTTAACCCAAAGCCCGATCAGCGGCAGGTTCAGGACCAGCAGCATGAAGTTGGCAATCAAGAGGCTGGCGATCAGTCCCCAGACGAGCTGAGGGTTGGTTGCAAACAGCAACGGTCCGGGCTGCAGGCCATATTGCTGGAAACCAGCGAGCATGATCGCGGCGGTCGCGGTCGTCGGCAGGCCGAGCGTCAACAGCGGTACGAGTGTGCCGGCGGCCGACGCATTGTTGGCGGCTTCCGGACCGGCCACGCCTTCGATGGCGCCGTTGCCGAATTCTTCCGGATGCTTCGCTAGGCGCTTTTCTGTCGCATAGGACAGGAAAGTGCCGATTTCAGCGCCACCGGCTGGCATGGCGCCGATCGGAAAACCGATGAAGGTGCCGCGCAGCCAGGGTTTCCACGAGCGTGCCCAGTCGAGTTTGCTCATCCAGACCGAGCCGCGGACGGCCTCGACCTTGTCCGGCCCCTTGTCGCCCTGTGCGGCAATGAACAGCGTTTCGCCGATAGCAAACATCGCTACGGCAAGCGTGGTGACCTCGATACCGTCAAGCAGTTCGGGGACGCCGAAGGAAAGGCGCGTCTGGCCGGTCAGCTGATCGATGCCGACGACGGAAAGCGCCAGGCCGACGAAGAGCGACGTCAAGCCGCGAAGGGTAGAGTCGCCAAAAGCCGAGGAAACTGTAACGAAGGCGAGTACCATCAGCGCGAAGTATTCGCGTGGGCCAAAGACCAGGGCCAGCTTGACGATATAGGGCGCGATGAACGCAAGGCCGAGCGTCGCGATCAGGCCGGCAACGAATGAGCCGATGGCTGCGGTCGCAAGCGCAGGTCCGCCCCGTCCGGCGCGGGCCATCTTGTTGCCTTCGAGCGCGGTGACGATCGAGGCACTTTCGCCCGGTGTGTTGAGCAGGATCGAGGTGGTCGAGCCGCCATACATGCCGCCGTAATAAATGCCGGCAAACATAATCAGCGAACCGGCCGGATCGAGCCGGTAGGTAACGGGAAGCAAAAGGGCGACGGTCAAGGCGGGGCCGATGCCGGGAAGCACGCCGACGGCGGTCCCGAGCGTCACGCCGATCAGCGCGTAGAGCAGGTTCATCGGCTGGGCAGCAACCCACAGTCCCTGCAACAGGAATTCAAAAGTAGCCATGGTCGACGGCCCTCTTAGAAGAACAGGTGTTCAAGCGGCCCTGCGGGCAGCGACAACTGCAGAAGCTTGGCGAAGATCACCCAGACGGCAAAACAGAGCGCGATGCCGACTGGCAGGGAGAACCAGAGCTTGCGCTTGCCAAAGCCGCGCGCGGTGAGCGCAAAGAGAATGCCGGTGGCGATCGAAAAGCCGGCGACGTTCAACAGCAGCATCTGTGCGACAAGGCCGGCGACGATCCAGAAAACTGGACCGAACTCCTGACGCTCGCGCTCAGGAAAGTCGTTCCGGAGGGCTTCGAAGACCGTCCAGACCGAAAGGCCGGCGAGACAGCAGGCGATCGCGTAGGGGACCGTCGTCGGTCCGACCTGGGAGTAACCGGCAGCGCCTGCCAGGCGCGACACGTCCCAGAAAATGAGGCCAGCGATAGCGGCAAGCACGGCCGCGATGAAGAGCGCCGCCCGATCCGGGCGACGCGTTGTGGTGGAAGGGTTGAGCCCCTTGGTCATTTCACCAGTCCAATGTCCTTGAGGACGCCTTCGGTGGCCGCAACGTCCTTGTCGAGCTGGGCGGCGAATGCGTCGCCTGCAAGGTAGCTATCCTGCCAGCCCTTGGTCTTCAGGACTTCCTGCCAGCCGGCCGACTTGGCAAGCTTTTCGACGTCGGCCGAAACGGCCGCCTTCTGCTCGTCGGTGAGGCCCGGAGCCGCTGCAACCATGCGCCAGTTTTCAACGACGACATCGAGGCCGGATTCCTTCAGCGTCGGAGCGTCGATGCCGGCGATGCGCTCGCCGCTCGAGACTGCGATCAGGCGCAGCGTGCCGGCCTTGACCTGAGCTTCGAACTCGCCGTAACCGGAGATGCCGGCCGTAACCTGGCTGCCGAGGATGGCTGCAAGGGCTTCGCCGCCGCCGGAGTAGGCGATGTAGTTGATCTTGGTCGGGTCAACGCCGGCTGCCTTGGCGATCAGGCCAACGGCGATGTGGTCGGTACCGCCGGCAGAGCCGCCAGCCCAGGAAACTGCGCCCGGATCCTTCTTGAGGGCTTCCACGAGGTCAGCCATCGTCTTGATCTCGGAAGCGGCCGGAACGACGATCGCTTCATATTCGCCGGTGAGGCGTGCGATCGGGGTGACATCCTTGAGGGTGACCGGCGACTTGTTGGTCAGGATCGCGCCGACCATGACGTAACCACCGACGATCAGGGCGTTCGGGTTGCCCTTCTGCTGGCTTGCAAACTGAGCGAGACCGATTGTGCCGCCGGCGCCCGGTACGTTCTGGACCTGTACGTTGCCGGAGATGCCTTCCTGCTGCAGGACGGTCTGGAGCGAACGAGCGGTCTGATCCCAGCCGCCGCCCGGGTTTGCCGGAGCGATGATGGTGTAGTCAGCCGCATAGGCCGGCAGCGCCATTGCGCCGGCGAGAATGGATGCCAGGAAAAAGTGTTTCAAGGTCAGTCCTCCATGAGGCGCGATTTTCCACGCGCACGTTGTTTCTGCGTGCGAACGGGAAGACGCGACGGTGCCCAAAGGACCCTTGTCGCTGACCGGATTGGTGACTTCCTCCCAGACGCAACCGGCGGGCCCGCCTCCACGGGGCGCCAGCGACTGCTAAGCCATCATAGAAAGCTGACATTAAGCTGACATCAAGTCCTCAATGCGAAAATGAAGCGCAGTGTTTACGAAATCTTAGCCTGTTGCTTGCCGCTTGCGGCGCGAATGGGCTCGCCATGGGGCAGGCCCCCTGCCGTTTCCTGTTGGTGCGCGAATCGCGAACGTTCTCGCGTCATTTGCCAACTAAGAAGTGAGCCCCGGCGGTGATGTGGGTCGGGAAGCTCAAATTCTCTTCGTTTTGTGGCGCATTGTAAGCCAACTGTTCTGTCTTGTGTTGCTTGAATATTCGGAATAGAATATTCGAATATTCCTTGCTGCATATTCAGGAGAAAAACCATGGCGCTCTATATTCGTGACGATACAGTCGACGATCTCGCTTCCGAGCTCCAGAAGCTGTCCAAGGCTCCTAACAAGACAGAGGCCGTTCGGCGCGCATTGCAGCATGAACTCGATCGCATCCGGCAAGAAGTGCCGTTACGCGAGCGCGTCGCGAAAATTCAAGACAAGTTCAGAGCGCGTATGGGGTCGAACAAGCCCAACTTTGACATGAAGCGCTTCACCGACGAGATGTGGGAACTCTGATGTTTCTGGACGCCTCTGTGATCGTGGCGGTGTTGGCCGGCGAGGAAGATGCTGGTTATCATCTCGCCAAAATCGAGATGTCAAAGACGCCAATCTTTTATTCGTCACTTGCTGTGTTCGAAGCGGTGATCAGCCTGGCACGTATCATTGCCATCTCGCACAACGGCGACCAGGCTCCAACGCCACCGGATATCATCGAACTGGCGCAGGAGAGTGTTGCGCAATTCCTTGAAGCAATCGATGGGCAAGAAATGCCTATCAGCGGATCCCTGCACAGCGCAGCGATTGAGGCGGCACGCAACTATGGTCGCTTTGTCGGCCATCCGGCGCGGCTGAATTTCGGCGATTGTTTCGCTTATGCTTGTGCGAAGTCCCGGCATTTGCCGCTTCTGTTCAAAGGTGATGACTTTTCCAGGACAGATATCGATGTTGCCTGAGATCGCCAGCCGGGACGACGCCAAGCCGTAGACAGCTGCCCAATACCTTGTCCTGCGTAGCAGCCAGCGTCCTGAACCCGGCACCATCGCTGGAATGCAACGCGGCGTGTGGCCGTTCGGCGCCACAAGGCTGAGGCCGGAGTTCCGTCCGCCATCCGTTTCCCGATCAGACCGGGAAACGGATCGCTGGCGATGCGCAGGAGCTAGTGGAGCAGCTTCTGCAAATTTCATCTGCATTGCTGCACGGCTATTCGGCTGCATCTTGCCGATCGATGTGGAGGGCGAAGCCGCGATCACTCGGATTGGCGAGGTCTGGACGCAGCTCGAGGCTCGGGATCAGATAGTCGCCACCGTTCTGGCGTCGGTAGGGAATAGGCGGTGTGGTCGAAAGTGTCCTCATGCGCTCGCGCAGGCGTTCGGCCATGTCCTCGAAGCCGGCCGCCTCGATGCGATCGACCCGGTAGGCCACAAAAGGCGGCAGCACGTCATATCCGGGATAGTAGAGGATGCCGTGGTTGATGGGGAACAGCAGGTCGTCGATCGGCCCGTTGACCCCGCGGGCCGAGTAGTGCTCCTGCCATCCGCCGGTGGTGACGATCAGCATCGCCCGCTTGCCCTTGAACGTCCCCTCACCAAACCGCTCACCCCAATAGGTGTCGCTGTGCTCGCCAACACCATAGGCCAATCCGTAAGCATAGACCCGGTCCACCCAGCCTTTCAGGATCGCCGGCATCCTGTACCACCCGAGCGGAAACTGCAGGATGAGAGTAGTGGTTTATGATCGCGGGAGTGGCTGGCTCGGTCACATTGGCGAGGGAGTATCTTCGCTTCAGTCGGTTGAGCGTCTTCGCGGCCCATGCGATGGCATCCTTCCGACCATCGGTAGCCTGCTAACCGACGCTGAGCACAGGCTCTCAGCGAATCTAGAGCGTGTCCGTTGAACGCGGAATCGAAATTTGGGTGACAGGTGTTGTTTGCCGTGATTCCCTGCTTTCGAATCAGGAGGTAGGGATGTCACGGGCATTGAGCGATGATCTTCGCAGTCGAGTTCTGGCGGCTTCTTCAGCCGGGATGTCTGCACGTTCGGCGGCGGCGCGGTTTGGGATTGGGATTTCGACGGCCATTGCCTGGATCGCCAATGCGCGACAGGGTCAACTGACCGCAGGCAAACAGGGCCGTCGTTCCGGCTGTGGGATACCGTCGGGAAAATCGTCACGCTCTTCAAGCCGCAGGAATGTGCAAACTACTTCGCTGCAGCCGGATATGACCCCGATTAAAATGGACGTGCTCTAGATGCTTCTAGGGAGTTATATTTACTTATAATCACTTATAAGGTATCTACGCTATATCTATCTAAAGCGGGTATGAGTCATGGATGAAGTTCGCAACCCTTTCGCCCCCGGAGCTGGATCGCAACCCCCCGAACTGGCCGGTCGTGACAGGATTCTTCAGGACGCGCGTATCGCTGTCCAGCGAGCCATTTTCGGTAAGCCCACCCAATCGCAAATAGTACTTGGTCTTCGCGGTGTCGGAAAAACGGTGTTGCTAAACAAAATCGAGCAGATCGCCGATGACCATGGCCACTTAACTTCGATGATTGAAGCGCCGGAAGGGATTCCTCTTCCGGTCCTCCTATATCCACGCATCCACCAGGTTCTTCGCAAGCTCAGCGTAATTGAGCAGGCGAAAGTT
The DNA here is from genome assembly GCF_001695865.1 of Ensifer sp. LC384. NCBI lineage: Bacteria > Pseudomonadati > Pseudomonadota > Alphaproteobacteria > Hyphomicrobiales > Rhizobiaceae > Ensifer > Ensifer sp. LC384. Next base: position 1,630 of record NZ_MBST01000035.1, on the reverse strand, counting down.
ACTGCCTTTAGCGCGATGAGAGCGCTCCGTAGTTTTGCCTCGATATTCAAAGTTGAAATGGGGGACTTTGCCTTGTCCGTTGACCCCGAGATGGGGACTGCCGATAGCGGAAACATTGAATATGATCTTGCTGAACTCTTCGTCAGAGTCGGTGAGGCAGCAAAAGCAGCAGGGCGCGGTTGGACCCTTTTGATCGATGAAATCCAGTACATTGGCGAACAGGATTACGGCGCATTGATTGTCGCCATTCATCGGACAAACCAAAAGGGGCTTCCTGTCTTGTTCTTCGGCGCCGGCCTACCTCAGGTGGCCGCACTTTCCGGTGATGCAAAGTCCTATGCGGAACGGCTATTCTCTTATCCCTCGGTCGGCGCACTTGATCAAAAGTCGGCCGAGCTAGCGATCAAAAATCCTATTGAGGGAGAAGGCGAGCGGATCGCGGTCGACGCATTGCATGCCATCGTCGCGAAGACGCGCGGCTACCCATATTTCCTTCAAGAATGGGGCTATCAGGCATGGAATACGGCAGATCACTCGCCAATAGATGCCGCAGACGTTGACCAGTCTTCACTGAAGGCTTTGCGGCGACTAGACGACGGATTCTTCAGAGTTCGTTTTGATCGCCTGACGCCGCGGGAACGTGAGTACGTATGCGCCATGGCTAAGCTGGGCAACGGGCCCTACAAGTCAGGCGACGTTGCGGAGATGATGAAAGAGCCATCTAACAAGCTGGGGCCAATGCGGGCAAGTATCATCAAGAAGGGAATGATCTATAGCCCTTCCTATGGAGATATCGATTTCACAGTGCCTTTGTTTGGCGACTACTTGGTGCGCAATTGGATAGAGCCCAAGGCTCAGAAAGCTTAGCAAGAACGCTGCAAGATGATGGCGCCGCCGCTCCATCCTCCAGTTCGCGCAATTGCCACGAAACAGGCCACCTATTTCGATTGAGGATTCTTGCGCGCTACGGAACCCTCCCCGGCATTGACGATCTCGGCAAATCTTTTGGGAAGCTGGAATGAAGGGTACGCGACGCACGACGGTCCATGGTCGTCAGCGATGTTTGAGCGGTCTGAGAACGGACGGAGTAGCGAAACAGATTTCACCAGGGCAAAACGCTGGTTTAGTGGAGCCGCAAGACCTCGTTCCAGCGGGCAATCAGCCGGGATCGCTTGACCTGGTCGAGATAGACCATCAGTCCGGGGCTGACGGGTACCGGACGCAGTTGCGCGCCGAGCATTTCCTGCATGGTGTTGGCGGTGTTTTCACCCGCGACTTCAGGGCTGACGGCGGTTCCTGCAGACCCAGCGCCACCGCCGCGGGGCCTGTTCCGATCAGGTCTATGACGCGCGCGAGGAAAGGGAGGCGACGGCAACTGGGTGAACATGCCGCCCACGCGTGAAGTGAAGATTGCTACCGAGCTGCGCGCTTTGGCCTCAAATCTGCAGAGAAAGACTCATCGGCATTGTATCGTGGCATGGTGATGCTCAAACATAGGACGTCTCTAAGCCCCACGGCCCTGAACTCAGGTTAACGGGGATTTCGGGAAGCGTACGAGTCTGATTCAAGAGTGTTGGTGATCTGGAGGCCGACATGATTGAAGATGATCGCCCGCGGCTGCGGGTTTTGC